>NZ_PEIG01000025.1 GCF_002749975.1 Gloeocapsopsis sp. IPPAS B-1203
CTGATGATGACGTGCTTGATATCGCGAGCAAAGAAGGTTGTCTACTCATTACTTCAGATAAAGATTTTGGTGAATTGGTTTTCCGATTGCAACGGATAACAGCAGGCGTGATTCTAGTCAGGTTAGCTGGGACTTTACTTGATGTGAAAGTAGAAATTATTTCACGCGCGATCGCCACCTATGCTGAACAACTTTCTTGTGCTTTTACAGTCATCTCTCGAAGTTCTATTCGCATTCGCAAACTCCTTTGATTAGAATTCCATGCAACAGAGCCTACGACTGTCGAGCCTCCTTTACCCCTGTAACTCTCTGCTCCCTATTCCCTTCTACTAAAACTTGAGAAAAATGGGAACAAAATTTATGAACGAACAGAGGTTTTTCGGCACAAAATTAAGGTGGATTAACTAGATATTTATACAAATTATCAAAAACCGCGTCAGCAGCAAGAGGGCTTTCAGTAGTCCATGCAAAAATATCGACAAGATAAACCCGGCCATTCTGAACAGCGTTGAGCTTTTTCCAAAGAGGTTTTTGTTTTAAGCTTTTATAAGCTTCTGTATGTCCGAATTCAGAAGCTAAAATAAATAAAATATCGCCATCCAATAGCTCCAGCCTTTCTTCAGAAATTGCTTCTATCGAACCACCATCAATAGAAATATTTTGTGCTGGAGGTCTTTGCAAATCTAATTCCTCGAATATAGAGCCTATAAATGAATTTTTAGCATAAGTGTATGCTCTTCGACCGTTATCATAGATGCCAGCAACAGAAATAGTTTTATCTTTATAACGATTACCAATAGCTGCTTTTAGATCTTTTATTTGCTGATTGTAATGATTCCAAACTTGTTGTGCTTCTGCTTCTCTGTTCAGTACTTTGGCGGTGATAGTGAATGCCTCTTTCCAGTTTTCGACTAAATCATCAAATGAAAACGCTACTGTAGGGGCAATTTGAGAAAGTAGAGGGTAAACCGCTTCAACAGCAGGCTCCCAAGCCAGAATCAAGTCAGGCTCAAGTTGGAGAATTTTTTCTAAATTAATATTAAATAATTGCCCTACACTCGCAATTTCTTCTACTTTGTCACCAAGAAAGGATTTATCGCTTAAAAAGGTTCTCAGTTCCTCAATTCCCCAAACGCTGCTACCAATTGGTTTGACACCCAAAGCAAGTGCATTGCTCAAGAGTGTTCTTGAAACAGTGATTACCCGTTTGGGATTGTTCGGGATACACGTTTCACCTATTGCATGTTGCACTATTCGGCAGGAAACTGAGAGTGGTTTGGGAGTCAGTACACTAGTATGGTTAATGGCTGAGTTGGTGCAGGCTGAAATGAGGGCTACTGTGAATAAGGTTAGTAGAAACAACCACATTCTCTCCCATACTTTTCTCTTATAAGGATTACTGTTGGACACAGGTTCCGTTCCTTGTTATTGATTAATCGCTTATCAAGCAACTTTTGAAAAGAATGAAAAATTGTTTGTACCTTAGCGAAAGATTGGAATTGAATCAGAACTCCCACGAAATTGTTCCCTGCACTGTGAATGGAGTACCACGATAAACCCGAAGCGTGCTGAGCGCAGATTCAAAATAATCCACGTCAAATAAATTTCTGAAATTGAGGGCAGCACGGAACCGATCGCGTCTGTAGAAAATCGATGCATCTGTCCGCAGATAGCTTGGCAATTCAACGCTGTTTTCTAAATCTATCTGTCGCTCTCCAACGAAGAATAATCCTAAACCAACTCCAAGACCTTGCAAATCTCCTGATGGGATCTCATAACTTGTCCAGAGGCTGAAGGCATTTTCAGGAACATTGTTTAATCGATTTCCAGTGGGGATGGCATTGTCTTCGGTTACTCTGGCGTCAGTGTAGACATAACCTGCAAGAATGCTCCATCCTGGCAAAATTTCGCCCTGAAGGTTGAGTTCTATCCCTCGACTACTTTGTTCTCCTGTCTGAATCGAAAATTCATCTGGGGGTACATCAGGTCTATTGTCAGGCGTCAAGACATTGCTACGGGTTAGGTCGTAGAAGGCAAGGGTTGCTGAGAGTTGATCATTGATATCCGCTTTGACCCCTACTTCATATTGGGTACCACGTTCAGGTTGAAACAAATCACCCTCAAATGTCGTGCCACTTAATGGAGTAAAAGAACGGCTGTAGCTGGCGTAGAGCGCGATAGGCTCAATGGGCTGATAGACAATCCCAATGCGGGGAGAGAAGGCGTCGCTCGTTTGACGGGTTTCTGTACCTACTACAAAATCACGATTGGTTTCCGTAGATAGATCAAATCTTCCACCTAGCAAGAGGTTGAGATTGTCTGTCAGAGTTACCTGATCTTGCATATAGATTCCTAAAGTGCTCCGGTAAAAACCTCCATTAAAAGCAAGGGAGAAAGGACTAAGCGGTTGTTCATAGACAGGATTAAACAAATCGATTGGTGCAGCAGTACCTGTAAATAGCTCTACGGTTCGGGTAAACTCACCCCAATCAACTCCAAAGACTAGCTGATGTTCAATTGAACCGGTTGTAAAATTGCCAATCAGATTGACATTGAAATCGTAGACGTTTGTATCGGTACCAATAAGGCTCTGAGTCACACGATTTAGGGTTCGGTTGTCAGCGTCAAGACTGGCAGGAAAAACATAGAAGCTATCGTCAGAATTAAAGTTTGCTGCTCTCCACTGAAATGCCTGTTGGATTAACCAGTTGTCGCTAAACTGATGCTCTAGCCGATAGCCTAATCTACTAATTCTGCTATCAAAAGCAGTGTCTGGTTCTCCAACATTCCGATCGCGAGGAATGTCGCCATTAGGGTTTGGCAGCACCGTACCTACTGCTGGCAAACCTGGATCAACAAATGTGCTTCTGTCTGTGTACTCACCCTCTAGGTTAAGGCGAGTGCGCTCACCGAGAGAAAAACTGATAACGGGTGCAATCGAAAATTGATTGGCGTTGAAAAAATCGACAAAACTTCCTCTGTCTAGATAGGCTGCATTGAGCCGATACAATATTGTTCTGGAGTCGTTTAACGGTCCTGATAAGTCAATCGCACCTCGGTAGAATTCGTAACTGCCAACGGTAGCATCAACAGCGTAGAAGGGATCTCTGAGAGGTTGTTTCGTTACCAAGTTGATGGTTCCCCCTGGATTAGCCAGTCCATAGAGGACAGATGCTGGACCTAGCAACACTTCAATCCTTTCAATATTAGGGGCTAAATCCACCACTGTAGCCCCACTTTCTCTCAACCCATTTCTGAGAATATTGTTGCCGTCAGAAGCGTTGGTCTCAAAGCCGCGGATCACAAAATCGGAAGCGTTAAGTCTTGAACTACCAAATACTGGAAGTACTCCAGGAACATTTTCCAGGGCTTCGTTGATTTGAGTGACATTTCGATCGCGCAACACCTCTTGCGGCACAACTTGAATCGATTGAGGAATATCGCGTAGCGGTGTATCTGTCCGCGTCGCAGTCGATGCACTCGACGGGTTATATCCCTCATCCTGCTCTCCCGTCACTACGATCTCAATTGTGTCTTCCTCTGTAACTTCTCCAGTATCACCCACTGTTACAGATAGAACTAACCCTTGTGCTTCTGCCGTCACCTCAGCCACAGGCGGCGCATCCGTCCCCGTAATCGTGACTTGTACTCTGTCACCTGGTAGACTGGTCGCACTTACCAGCGCAATACCCTCAACCGGATTTACTTGAGAAAACTCTTGGGCGATCGCTGCATTGGGAATATCTGCAATCAGTGTATTATCTATTATCTGAGTTTCCGGCACTTCCAGCGCACCATTTGCGATTTCTAGCACCACCTGCAATCCTGTTTCGGTTGCTTCTACGCGCACATTGGTAATTTGCACTAGCGACGCTTCAATTTGAGCCACCCAATCTTTGAGCGTGGTAGCAGGTTGCTTTAATTCGCTTAGTTGGGGAATCTCAGCAACGGATAAGGGCAATTCAGACACTCGGCGATCGCGTTGACCGTTTAACTCATCACTCTCTCGCTCTTGCTGTGTCCACCCAGGTAATGCTAACGCACCGACCAAACTTCCCGACACCACTATCAACGCCAACCGCGCCAGAACTAGAAACCACAACACGCGCATCTCAATCACTCTCACACCAATGAATCTGTTCTATTGCCACTCATTCTTAATAGCGATAGAGAGTAGTGTAGAGAAGTTGATTCAGCGTGTCTATCTAAAATCCGCCTTTGATCTAAAAACCGTCTTTTTTCCCGCTAAACATTGACTAGGCGTGATGCCAAAATGTCGCTTAAACGCTGCTGCAAATTGCCCTAAGTGTTCATAGCCGACCGAATTTGCGACCTCTGTCACCTTCACATCCCCTTGGCGCAATAACCTTTCTGCCTGCTCTAATCGCTGCTGGATTAGATAGCCCACTACCGTTGTGTTAAAGAGTATTTGAAACCCCCGCTGAAGCGTGCGATCGCTCACTCCCACTTGCTGCGCCAATTCCGACAGTGATGGCGGATGCGCAAATTGGCTGGTCAAAATCTCTTGGGCATAATGCAAACGTGCGATCGTCTCCGGCTTCAGTCGCGGATACGGTGTTTGATTGGCACGATCCGAAATAATGTCAAGGTGCATCGCCAACAGTTCTAACACCTTCGCTTGAAGATACATGCGCTTTGCTGCGCCGCGATAAGGTGCATTCCACATCTGCTCAGCCAGCGATCGCATCTTTGCCGTTACCTTCGGGTAAAATGAAACCTTCCAGTCTTCTCCTTTGAACAACTGTTTTATTGACTCAGAATGACGCTGGCGATCGCTCAAAAAAAATGGCTCCAACACTTCTGGCTCGATTTCTATATCAATGAAGGTTACACGATCTCCACTGAAATTCGTTTCAACATAAGCAGGCGAAATGCCACTCCCCGAAAAATAGCCGCGTGTCCCACCCAGACTAGGGTGAATATCACAATGTACGAAGCCAGATAGACAAATAAGAAGTTGGATTGGATGCTGGTGAGCAGTTTCCTTAAAACACCAGTCTTGACTACATTCGTAATCTGAAAGGGTTAATCTTAACCCAGGCGATAGCTCCATCACCCGCCTAAATTCCCGACCCAAAGCTTGTGGACTACCTACAAACTCCTCATACTCGTCAAGCACTAAATCGTCGGGTTGAGGTTGAGGAGACCGTTCGTACAGTTCCTTCCAATCAGATTGGTTGAGGATGAGCGTCATGGTGAGGAGGATTAGCCAGGAATCTAATTGTGATTGATTATCAATAAATTTACCACTGTTCACAGAATTAAGGGTAACGACCTGCCGTAAGCAATGCAATTTCAGTAACTGGGGCTGCATCGCTTTGACCGCCCTCTTCGTCACTCTAGTGGCTGTGTACTGATTTGACACGAATAGGCTTCATGCGATCGCACCTAAGTTCAGTACAGCACTTGCTTTTGACCATTACACAATTCAACACAGCAGGGCTAGTTTTTCCTGTGAACCCCGATCTCCGACTCTTTTTGAATGTTAGGACAAATTGTATCTTTGTGCTGGCTTGGGAAGTCTTCCCAACCTGAGAGTAATCCATTTAATTCAGCACGTAGAGTTAATAATTGCTTGACTTGTTGGTCAATTTGTGCAACTTTTTCCTCTAATTTTTCTTTTACTTCACCGCAGGGTAGTTCCCCTTGGTCATGAACATTTAAAATCTCGCCGATTTCTTCGAGACTCAGCCCAAGACTTTGGGCGCGTTTGATGAAAGACAGACGAGTTAGTACGTCAGAGGAAAATTGCCGAAAACCTCCTTCGGTTCGCCCTGTTGATTGCAGTAAACCTAAGCTTTCGTAATAGCGAATAGTTCTAATTGGAATTCCACTCAGTGTTGTTACTTGCCCAATTAGCAGTGCCTTTTTATCTTGAGTTAACATTAACTACCTCCAGACTGATAAGATTGGACATTCACATTAAAATACTACTGTCATTGCTCAACTCTCTAGTTGGCTAGAGATTTATTATAACTTTTATTCAGCAATAGAGTAGCTCGGATTTGGCATACTGGATGGTATGTATACTGAAACATAGTGCCTGTGACTATTCGCTCGCGCATTCTAGATGCAGCTAGACACTTAGCTAAAGATTACCCCATCGACAAAATCACTATGAGTGCTGTCGCCCAGAAAGCAGGTGTTAGTCAACCAACAGTTCGTCGCTACTTGGGTAGTAAAGATCAACTACAAGCATTTCTAGCAAATGAGCAACAGCGATCGCCGCAGTCAGCACTGTTGGATACTCGCAGTCGAATTCTGCAAGCAGCGCAGCAAGTATTTGCCCAAGAAGGTTACGAACGAGCAACCCTTGATGCGATCGCTAGCGCAATTGGTTTAACGAAGGGTGCTGTTTACTGGCACTTTCAAAGCAAAAGTGACTTATTTTTAGCATTACTAGAAGAACAATTGCAGTCTCCTCTATCTATCACGCCAGAAGTTGCTCAGCAAACTTTGAATCACCCTAATCCACAAGCAGAAGTTGCTAAGGTACTTGCTAGACAACTACAACACATTACAGCTAATCCCAACTGGTGCCGTCTTTACATGGAGTTTATGGTTCAAAGTCGCGAACCAGAGGTGCAAAACGTATTAACTAGTCCTAACTGTCGCGAACGTGAAACTGCAATCGTACAAATGCTGCAGCGATTGCAAGCTGAGGGAAAACTAGCTGCTGATGTCGATCCTTTTGTGATTGGAGTCTTCTGGGCTGCGCTGATTGATGGATTAATGCTCGTACAAATGGTGGAACCGGAACGTATTAACCTTGTAGCTTGGAGCGATCAGCTGGCAAGGCTTCTGTGGCAAGGAATTCAACCAACATCAAATAGTTAAATTATGTAGCAACTCTTTGCGAGCAATCTTTTTTAAGTTAGCATACTATACAGTAGGTATGTTGAAAAAAAAGTGAACTATGTTGCACAATGGTGTGGAACCAAAAGCACAGCGTACTCCAGGTTGGTATCAACGCTTTTTTGCCTGGATGATGGCACATGGAAATGCAGACTATGAGGCAGCGATGCGCGATCGCAAGCAAAAATTATTTGCTGGAGTGCATGGCAATGTTTTAGAAATTGGACCAGGAACGGGACCTAACTTGTCTTACTATCCTCACGATACGCACTGGATTGGAGTTGAGCCAAATCCGTATATGCATTCTTATTTAAGGCAAGAAGCCGAACGTGTTGGGTTAGATATTGAAATTCGTCATGGTACTGCGGAACGACTCGAAGTAGAAGATAACAGTGTGGATGCTGTTGTTAGCACGCTGGTTCTCTGTTCAGTAAATGATTTGGAAGGAACACTAAAAGAGGTTTTGCGAGTACTGAAGCCTGGCGGTCAGTTCTTTTTTCTCGAACACGTTGCGGCTTCTCAAAATACAAGGCTGCGTAAAATTCAAAATTGGATTAGTCCGCTTTGGCAAGTTCTGGGTGACGGGTGTCATCCAAATCGAGAAACTTGGAGTGTATTAGAAAAGGTAGGTTTTGAAAAGCTAGATTACGAGAATTTTCAAGCAGATGCAGTACCAGCACTTGTGAGTCCGCAAATTATTGGTGTAGCAACAAAGAAGGCTAAATAGTCCTGTAAGAATTGCAGATGCCCTACGACTGAAGTCGGGGCTATCCAAACGAAGTTGACGAGCGCACACTACATGTAAGAGTTTTATGGTTTAATCCACGGAGGTGGATTTAGTTTATGTAGTTGCGAATTTATTCGCCAAGCTTGGTTTTGCGAAATGTAAGAGTTTTATGATTTAATCCACGGAGGTGGATTTAGTTTATGTAGCTGCGAATTTATTCGCCAAGCTTGGTTTTGCGAAAGACAACATTATAGAGATTGCCTTCCCAATCATCAACAACTTGCACTACTTCAAACCCTGCTTGCGTCACTTCTTCAATTAGTAGTTCTTTTGTAATACCATGACCACCTCGGTTTTCTGGCACACCTTCTAACTTCCAAAAATTTAAGAACCAATTAGGAGGAAAGTCTGCGATCGCTAGTAATCCTTGAGGTTGTAAAGACTGCTGCAAACTCTCATTCATGCGTTCGGGTTGCGTGAAGTGATGATAGACACCCCTCATAAAAATTGCATCGCAACATTCTGGCGGTAAGTTAGTTTGATCGACTGCTCCTTGAATCACTTGTACGTTTGTCAGATTATGCTTTTTTACGTTATTTTGGATCGCTTTTAATTGCTGTGGGTTGAGTTCCGTCGAGTAGATCTTGCCACTAGGACCAATATGCTGTGCAATGCGGACAGTTAAATCTCCATTTCCAGCACCAATTTCTGCAACAACTGCACCAGGTTGCAAGTTCAATAAATGACTCAACCGATTTGCTTCATTGTCGAGAGACTGTTTGTTGTAGAACACCCAAGAAAAATAGGAGGCGATCGCTACCAACCCCATGAACCAAAATAGTTCTTTGTGGCGTTTAAAATTTTTAATCATAGTTGTGAATGGTTGAACGTAATTGATTACTTTTTAAATCCTAGACACGCAATACTTGACCAATGGGGAAATCCGCCAGTTAATGGATAGCAATGAATGTCAGTTAATCCTGCCTTGGTCATCATCGCTACTAAAATCTCTGGTGTCAGACAATCATTACCCCACTGCAATTGAATCAAAGATCCAAGTAGACCTGAAAGCGTTACGACAATGAGTATTGGCGCTTTTGGACGTAACACCCTCACCATCTCTTGAATTCCACGATCGGGGTTAGGCAAATGCTCCAACATATGCGCACTCATAACCAAGTCATAAGTGTTGTCATTAAAGGGCAACAGCCGCACATCACCCTGACAAACTTGATGATTCACTTCTGCTTGATTGAGTAACTGGCGTGCCTTTGCTAGCATTGCTGGAGAAATATCTACACCAACAATTTTTAAATGGTCTACAGTTTGGGCTAAAGAGAGACTAAGAGCACCTGTACCAATGCCACAATCGCATACACTTGAGCGATCGCTAAGAGTTAGCATTCCACATTTTTGTAGCGATCGAAATAACTTAACGTAGGCACGATGATAACCAAAAAGTTGAAGGTAAGCGTGCCAGCGTGGAGCAGCCTTATTGTACATTTGACGCAGTTGATCGTTTGTCGGACAAACTCGCTGAATTGAAATTTGCCACCATCCGATAACCCACTGCATGAGAAAAACTCCTAACGACATCAAATTGCTATAGTTTCAATGTCGCGCTTGCAGCAGCAATTTCCAATGTCCAAAAGGATAGGTGCAGGGATAGTTTTTCTGTATCAATTTCAAAAATGGTTGCTACAAATCAGGATCTCATCTTCTTTCTCCCGCAGTTCCCTCAACCTAAGAGATCGCGATTGTTTTGTGTAACTTTATTGCTTGAGGATCTCAAGTAAGTCGTCTGGAATAGACATTCTTTGTGTGTTGTCAAGGTTTACTCTGCCATCTCGCAACAAGCGTTTGCGCCCAAATAGTAAGGTTAAGGGTGCTGCCCATACAGTTTGCCAGAATTGTCCGTGAATCTCCTTAATATCTCTTTGTAACCAAGCTAACTTGAGCATTTCCCAGTGAGCGATCGCATGCGGCACAGGATACATCTGACCAAGAATATGTGCTCTTTGCAATGCTGTTCCACGCATCTGCAAAATTTTTTGCTTCAAGGGCTAGTTGTGCTTTAGATATTTCGGCTTGAAAATGTTCGCGTACGATTGCTTTCATCAGTGCCTCCTATCTTGGGTAGAAACTAATTCTGTCAGCATTCACCCCAAAACTGCTTTAATTCCAATATGATGCTTTCGGGGCAATTAGCCACTAGCCAAAAGGATGGTTGGCAGCATTTTTGGCGATCGCCTACTCCAAAAGCCCAATTTCTCTGGCTCGCATGACTGCCTGAGTGCGGTTACTTGCGTTCAGCTTGCTGTAGATATTGCGGGCGTGCCATTTCACAGTGGGAAGACTGACAATCAGTTCATCTGCGATCGCTTGATTAGAAAGACCATTCGCAAGGTAATGTAAAACCTCTAGTTCGCGATGACTCAAAGGTTCAATTAGAGACTGGGCTGGAGTCGGAACAACGACACGACCAAAAGCTGCAAATAAACAACTGACATATTTTGGATGAATTCCTTGTGTAGCAGCATGACGCAACAACGCAATCATCGGCTTGCCTTCATCGACAAACAGCCGAATATATTCTCCACTACGGGGGATATAAAGTGCTTTTTCTAAGTAATGTAACGCTTGTGCTATATCTTGACGAGCTTGAAATACTAAAGCTTGCAATATTAATACTTCCATTACTCGTGCTTTACGCCCACCTGCTTTGGCAAAATCATAAAGTCGGACGAGTAGTCGCATCGCATCATCGAGATATGATTGAGCTTCATTTGCCGACGTACCACGAGCAATGAGGACTCTGGCAAGGGTTAGGTAATCTAATTCAGAACTGTATTGCAGTTCATCCTCTACACCCAGATCGCTGTTTTCTGCCCAGGCGATCGCTTCTTCCAAATTTCCCTGCGCCAGATGCAATCGTACTCGACAAGTCGCAACAGAAAGAATTGTAGGCCACAACCACGTTGGTAATTGCTCTGCTGCTTGAATTGCTGCCCAGGCTGCTTGCGTATCGCCTTGCGCCTGACACACTCGTGCTAAGGTAATGTAGCCCATCATGACACCAGGTTGGCGTGTTTGGCTACCGCGTTCGATGCTCTCGTGTAAGTGTTGTGCTGCTGCTTCTAGTTGATTTTGTTCGCGTAAGAATTCAGCGATCGCTACTTGGACTAAAACACCTGCATAGGTTGCTAACCATCCCCGTTTGGTTGCTAGATCGACACCTTGTTGACATAGCGTTACTGCTTGATACATTCGCCCCCGCAAAGCTTGAAACTGCGCCTGTAAATACAAGCCCGCGATCGCTGGATCGGCAATACCTTTAACTTGACCAATGCGAGTGGCTTCATTCAAGACTGGAAGTGCTAAGGCAAAGTTGTCAGTCACAAAGTAGGTAACACCCAAATTTAAGACAATTATTGCCCGTATCCAGGAACCATCTTGAGGTAGGAGTTGTAATGCTTGTTGCATCAAGGCGATCGCTGTATTTCCATCTCCCTGTTGTCGTGCTTGCATTCCTTTGATTGCTGTAACGAGTCCCCAAAGCCTTTGGGTATTTGCACTTTCCTCTTGTGGTCGTTGTGTTAATAAATGTTCAATGTTGTGTACTGCAATAAACGCCGCGTCAAATTGTGATAAAGAATATCGCGCCCATCCCTCAGCCAGCAACAACCACGGGCGATTTGCTACGAGTTCTTGAGGTAGTGCTTCTAGCCAAGCAAGCAACGTTACCGGATCAAAGCGAGGATGACTCGTCTGTGCTTCTTGTTCAATCAATTCGGCTGCCCACAGAAAATCTTGAGCTGCGATCGCGTGTCCAATTGCTTCTAATATGAATTTGTGTTGTGCATACCACCAAGCAGCGCGACGGTGATACTCTGGTACTTGCTCAGATACGCGATACAACCGATGATGCAACAGTTCGCGAAAGAGGTGATGATATCGATACCAGTTGCGATCGCGGTCTAACGGCACAACAAATAGATTACGGTGTTCTAGCTGTTCTAATTCAATCACATTTAGCCCATCGTGTCCCACTACGGTTGCACAGAGCGAGTCACACATTCGCTCTAAAATTGAGGTTCGTAACAGAAAAGTTTGGATGTGTTTGGGCTGGCACTCTAGCACTTCCTCGACGAGGTAATCTAGGATGTAGCGCTGGTTTCCTGGCAAAGCAATCAATGCAGAGATGTCTTCTGCACTACGCACCGACAGTACTGCTAACTGTAACGCTGCAACCCATCCTTCTGTTCGTGCTTGAATTGTCTCTAGCTGTTCTTTTGATAGCTCTACGTGCATCGATTGATGCATAAATTCAGCGACCTCAGCAACAGTGAAACGCAAATCAGCCGTGCGGATTTCAGTTAATTGAGCGCAAGCCCGCATTCTTGCTAAAGGTAAGGGAGGATCGACACGACTTGCGATCGCTAAGTGAAGTTGCGGTGGGAGATGCTCAAGCAAAAAAGCGAGTGCTTCTTGGATCAGAGGCGCAGTAATGACATGGTAGTCATCTAAAGCTAAAACATACTCATCGGGAAGTCTGGCAATTTCATTAATTAGTGGAATTAAAAAAGACTCAAACCCAGCAGGCTCGATCGAGTGGAGCATTGCTAAAGTCGATTCTCCGATGTCATGTTTGAAGGCTTTGAGCGCATGCACAAAATATGTCCAGAAGCGCAAGGGTTGGTTATCACCTTCATCTAAAGATAGCCAACTGACTGCCATTTCGGCTTGACGCAACCACTCACTTAATAATGTTGTTTTTCCAAATCCAGCAGTTGCCGAAATCAGAATTAACTTGCACTCCCTACCCTGATTTAACTGCGCAATCAAGCGATCGCGCCTCACGAGGGACGAGCGTATTGTCGGAACATAAAATTTTGTCGATAACAGCGGGCTAGTCATAGGTCGTGCCTATCAATCTTTCTTATAGTTGCAGCACCGCAATGCAGATGAGTTAATTATCAAATTGCGATCGGGCTTAATCTTTAAGCTAGATGCTCGCTTTTCCCTAATTTAGCTTATACCTTAGAGTTAACCTTAAGAATGCAAAGGAGTACAGCGCTAGTGAGTAGGACGCTAAAGTTATGACTGCTGATTCAGTTATCCCGCGACAAAATCTCCCTGCCAAAATTTTTCATTGGCTCAATATCATTAGCTTGCTATTAATGGTGTTTATATTCTGGTGACACGCCGCTAGCGACATCGATTTGTTAGTGATAAAGATATCAAAGCACTACAGCGCACTCAAAACCAAAAGCGACGTAACTATGTTTACTACTTTACTAAATATTTGAATAAATCTTCAAGAATTTTATTAACTCCTAAAGGTCCACCAGCAAACCAATCACTTTGGCTTACTTCATACACCCGTTTATTTTGTGTTGCTTTCAAGTTAGACCAAAGAGGATGTTGTAAATAAGATGACAGAGGAGCATGGCTTTCATTAATTACAAATAAAACATCAGTATCATATTTATTTAAATGTTCCATACTTAATTCTAAGTAGCGTTCTTTTTGATTTTTCTGAATTGATGGACGCTTCAATCCTGCATCATCAAGAACTTGGTTAAATACAGTATCTTCATTAAAAGACTTAATATTTTGTCCAGAAATTCCAATGACAGAGACTTCTATGCTTTGTAACTGTTTACCCATTTGGCGTTGGAATTCTTGGATGCGGTTTTGGTACTGATTTAATACTAGCTCTGCTTCTTTCTCCTGGTTTAATACTTGGGCAATATAGCGGAAATTATCCTGAAAAGAAGTAAAGCTCTCCCAGTCAACCAACACTGTAGGAGCAATATTAACAAGTAAATTATAAATATCTTTGTGATATTCACGTCCCAAAATTAAGTCAGGTTTAAGCATGAGAATTTTCTCTAGAGAAGGCTGAAAGGCGCTGCCAACTTGTTGAATACCTGTTAATTGCTGGTAGTCTATACCACGAAAGAAAATTCCTTGTTCAGCGTTATAAGTAGCTACTCCAATTGGTTTTACACCCAAAGCCAACACAGGATCGAGGATAGTCGAGTCATGTAAAGTGATGATACGTTGAGGGTTCATTGGAATTTTTGTTTCACCTTCAGCATGCTTAACTATTCGTGTAGATAATAGTGAAGAAGTAGGTAAGGGCTTAACAATTTGGCTTGAACTATTGTGAGAAATGTTCTGACAAGACCACAGCAAAATAATAGAGATAAGTCCTAAAAAGAATAGTCTAATATAACTCCTAATGTTATTGTTCCTCATTGCAAATAAGACATTCTTCAAAAACTTATTAGTTAGAATGTTAACCTGGTTTTGATATTTAAAGTGCGTTTTTATTGTTACACTAAAAAATATTTTTTAAAAACTTCCTTTATTCCCTTTCGCGTAAGGAAATTTATATTCTTAATTTTCTCCTTTTTTAAAAAGTTAGCAAAAGCAAAAAATCACTGAACTATATTAAGTTTCATTTTGTCTAGCACCATAATCAGGCACAATAATTTCTACATCCCGTAGTTGACGAAATGCGTAACCAGCCAAACCAATCAGTACACCAAAGAAGGCAAATAAAGTATACTGAACTGCCATTCCTGCTCCAGAGCCTGTATCGAAAAAGCTACCTAAGATAGGTGTCAAACTGCCACCTGGTTGCATTGCGGGAGAGAAAACATAATCAGCCAATGGACCTGAAAGCGCTAACCCAACTGGGGAAGTCATTTGAGAAATCAGATAACGAGTAGCGAAGACACGCCCTTGTACATCTGGTTCTACTTTAGAAAGCCAAATGGCTTGATTGGAACTACTGATAAAAGGCCAAAAGAAAGCTGCAAAAAAGGCAGCAACTATCCAAATGGTTACTGAATTCCCTAGACCAAACACCATCATGCTGCTGTAACTGAATACTGTACCTAATAAAAACCCATGAATGCGACGCTTAAAACCACCCCAAATACTAAGCAAGGAAGCCCCAACTACACCACCGATGCCAGTAGCAGCTTGTATATTGGCGTATACGGCAGCATCATTAGCACTGCGAGCTAGAATGACTGGTGAATGTATTCCATACAAAATAGTATCTACAAAGTAGAGAAGCAGCAGAAACACCAGAATAGCTAAGAGGCTTGAACGTTTAATAATGTAGCGGAAACCAAAAGTTAGCTCTTGCCACAAAGTTTCGTTTTCTTGATTTTGTTTGCGACGCTCAGGTTGAGGAATATGCACAACCCAAATAGTCGCGATCGCCACAAAAAAGGTGCCCAGATCTATTGTTAATATACCGACTAAACCAATAGTGTAGTAAAGTATTCCGGCTAGGGCAGGAGCCATGATTGTTGAACCAAATTGGGTAATGTGTTCGCTCATGGCGGCGGCTCTTGTGTAATGCTGCTTCGGCACAATCATCGACATTGAAGCTGAATAAGCTAAACCTTGAAAGTAGCCAAAGAACCCATTAATACCTCCAGTTATATAGAGGTGCCAAATCTCTAGGCGATGAGTCAAAAATAATCCGAGGACAATCACAGTAGAAATTCCTGCTACTGTATCCCCCAACACGAGCAGTTGCTTGCGGTTCCAGCGATCCACAACTACCCCAGCAAAGGAAGACGCGATCACTCTTGGAATCTGGGTGAACAACAAAATCAAAGACAAGGGGGTTGCTTGCTCCGTTGCTTGCCATGCCCAAAGGGTAACAGCAAAGTTAGTCATTTCCGAACCCAGGATTGAAGCTACCTGACCAATCCAAATAATCAGAAATGTCCGCAGGCTAGTTGGCTGATATTGCTCCATATGGCAGGTGACGACAATCAGCAATTACCAACTAACGCGGTAATTGACGCTGAGGGTTCGACCTCGCTCCCAATTATTTAGGAGTTCATCAAGACCACCGCCTGCTTGGGAAAAAACCGAGGAGTACTTGTTATTGAGTAAATTTTGGATACCGACTTCTAGAGTTCCCACACCTATCTCAATGCTGCTGATGAAATCCACAATAAGATAGTCCGTAATTGAGACAAAATCACTTCCAGCTTCAAAGCCGCGATCGCGATTACCCACATAAAGAAATTGCAATCGGTTACGCCAGCCAGGAGTGGTTTGATTTTCGACATAAGCTGTTAGTTTCAGTGGTTGAACTTCTAAAGTTCGTAGAGCAGCATAATTACCATCTTCATCCTGATCGTCTTCTCCCTCTGTCCAAGTTAAGCTGCTACCAAGTCTCCAGCTGATTGTTGGCTGCCAATCAAGAGTTGCTTCCACCCCGTAGTTCCGTTGGGGAGCGCGAACAAACTGAAGTGTACCATCTGGTAAACCACGTGAGGATAAACCTAGATCCGAATAGTTATAGAACGCAGCCAGCGTTGCCTGTACGTTATTCCAATTGCCGCGTACGCCAATTTCGTAGTTGTCTATCTTTTGCGGCTGAAGAAAGCGAACATCCCGCTCAATGACAAATCCCAAGGGTAAAAAGTTGAGGACGCGGAAAAGTTGCGGTACTGAATAGCCTTGGGCAAAGTTAGTATAAAAACTGACTTCGGGTGTTACTGTATATACAGCACCAAGATTAAAAACAGTATCATTAAAGTCAAGTTCGCCACTTGGGACTGGAGGACCGACGTACGGATCGAAGTTGTCATCCAACACAGGAGTGAATTCGTCAACGCTGAAATTGAAGCTTTCATAACGCACCCCACCGCTGAGAATTAATTGTTCGGTCACATCCCATTGCAACTGAGTAAACAACCCTAAACTACTTAAATCGAAGGCTGGGTAATAAACTATTTCATCAATCTTGCGCAGAATCCGATTATTGTTGCTGCTGGTGTCAAAGGCAACTGGGTCAAACAATTCTTGGAGCGTATTTCCTTCTTGTTGTTGCTCATAATCGGCTCCCCATAGTAAGGAGACAGATGAAGATAATGGTGTCTGAATTTGTAATCTTCCACCAATAGCTTCTTCGTCAGCTCGGAATCGATTGATAGAATCAGCAAAGCGACCTCGATCGTCTCTAGCAAGACCTAATTCTTCAGACTGCCGATAATATGCTTGGGCTTGAACTGCACTGCCGAAAAGATTGTCATTAGTGTAGTTGAGGTTGACTGATGTACTTCTGATGCGCGGATCGTCAGTTCCCTGATAATTTTGATTTTCTCGCAGGGCGCGAGTTTTTTGCAATCCTGGAATCGTGCGGGTAATCGGATCGGCAATGTAATCCACATCACGCGAGTTATTCCCATAATTGACAGAGAATTGTAGACGTTGCTGCTCGTCGATACTAACTCCTATCTTGCCTAGGATATTTGTTGAAACAGTGTTATCCGATGTGGCGTTGTTGCTAGGAATGCGATCGCCATCGGCATCAAAGAAACTAGGAACGGTGTCTCGCGATAAGGAGAAAAGGTAGTCAAAACTGCCCTCGGTTCCAGAAATCCCATACTGCAGAAAATTTCCAAAGCTATCTCCTCCAAGAAATGCATTTCCTCCAGCCGCAGCACTTATCCCCAGTTGCGCAGTTGAAGTCAATGTGTCCTCACTTGGTCTTCTGGTAATGATATTGATAACTCCGCCAGAAGCTCCCTGACCGTAGACAGCTGTTGGTCCGCGCACAACTTCAATCCGTTCAATTGCATCTGGTGAAATGTACTCCAACTGAGTGTTGACAAATGAATTGCCTTGCTGAGGTACACCGTCAATTAAAATGGAAACTGGTCTTCCCCGTAAAGTTTGGGCGTTTCCTGCGCGATTGAGTGAGTTTGGTGGTCCTAAGCCTGGAACTGTCCGACCAACGATATCCCCGATATCATTTGTTAAAGTTGATTGTTCCTCAATTTGTTCGCGGGTAATCACCGTTACACTGCGCGGCACGTTTGTGATTTCTTCTGCTGTACGTGTCGCTGTTACAACTATTTCAATTGGGTCTTCAGTTGCAGCAGATGGTTCTTCTGACTCTTGTTGCGTTTGTGGTTGTTGTGTGAAAGAGGCAACTGGTGTCAAGCTGATAATTAAACCCTCTTCACTATCAAACAACTCGGCTGTTGGCACTGCTGTTCCTGTGACTACGACTCGGATGGTATTAGCATCTTGATTGGTGACTATTACCTCAGAGATTTCTGCTACTGGGTTTTCTTGACGGAACGTATTATTACCTGATGGTAAACGCAGTTGCGCGTTAGGAATCTCGGCAATATAGTTATTTCCTTGACTCTTATTTATAGGTTGTAGTTTTTCCGCTTGATTTGTCTCTAAAATGACCTCTATTCCTTTATCAGTTGTTTGTAACCTAACACCTGTAATTTGAATGTATGCTTGAGACTCTTGTTTAATATTGGTCAGAGGGTGTTCGATTTCTTGTAAAGAAGAAATAGGATGTGAAGAGTTAGCTAGCCTCAGAATTTCTTCTTGTAACATTCCTTGAGCTTGCGCGCGTTTAAAAGGAGAAACCAAAACTAAAGCTAAAATCGTCATCAAAACAAGTCTTTGTAGTTGACTAGCCATAACTCCACATAACCAGATACAAAAGTTGAGAAGTTTTTTAAATAAATAGAATTGTTCAACACCACAAAACTTGGCTCCAGTACTTCCTGCATTGGCGGAGTATGAGCAGTATGTTCAGTGCAGTTTTTAGTAATTACTATCAGTAAGCTTATAGGAAAGTTTGAAAGTTTAAAGCATGGATTTGATGGCTAGGCGGAATTTCTTGGTGGCTAGGCGGAATTTTTTCTCTGTTTTTGACGGCTTTTCAGATATAAGCTAGGGTTAACTCCATACTTCTTGCGAAATGCGGCTGCAAAGTAACTGCGGTCTGCAAAACCAACTGTACGAGCAACTTCCCCTACGCTCATTTCACCTGCTGCTAAAAGTTGTTCTGCTTTTTCTAATCTGTAGTGATGCAAATAACTAAAAGCTGTTGTACCAAATACTTGATGAAAACCTCGTTTGAGAGTGCAATCATTCAAACCTACTAATCGCGCTAGTGCAATTAAGGAAGGAGGATTATCTATATTCTTTATCAAAACGTCTTTTGCATAGTGAATGCGTTCAATATCATCTGGCTTGAGGTAATAGATATCTTTTTTAAATTGTCCTAGTGCTAACTCTTCTACAATTAGCAATGCGATTAACTCTAATGCCTTACTTTCCAAATATATACGCTTAGCAACGTCTTGATAGGGACACTGTAGAATTTGTTGCAAAGCAATTGTCATCAAAGAATTCGTATTACCTGAACGCACATAATACCTGTTTTCTGGCTTTCCCAATAAATGGGTAAGTTGTGTAGCTTTTTGCTCAGTGTGTAGGTCTAGATATGAGTAAAAAAACTCTGCTTCAATCTGAATACTAATTGAAACATTTTTTGGGTTTGCTAACCATTCATAACATTCTTTTGGTGCTAAACCACTACCACATACAGCGTACTGGTCGGTAAAAGCAGAACTAAATTGATTTTTGTGACCACCGGATAGATAGAAGGTGAACTCTACATCGTGTTGGCGTTCTGGAGATTTGAGTATGAGATGATCGTGGAGTTGATACTCAGCAATTGTTAAGTCCAACCCTTCCCGCAATTGAAGATATCGGATGTATCCTTGACCTAACTCCTGGGGATATCGGTAAATTGTGTCAAACTCATCTGTAAACTGCTTTGGGAGTTCTTCAGCTTCTGAGAATAATTGCCAGAAATCTGTCTGCAAAATCGTAATGGACATTAGCTCTATATAGCGTCTGCGAGAAGTGAAATTACCACTAATAAATATTAGTTGAGTTTGTATTATTGCAAAAACATCCTAACAGAAGGCGTGTAAAGTTTTACCAGCGATCGCTACCACTTGCGCTATTAGAGATTTGTTAAAACTACGCTATGTCAGTTCTAGCCTGGGAAACAAGTTTTACTAGCACTGAAGCTTCTTGAGGATAGTGCTTATACTTAATTGCCAAGTATTCTTTCCCATAATTTAGCTGATACGTTAGAGTAAACCCTGGGAATAGATAGTGAGTAGGACGCTAAAGTTATGACGGCTACTGATTCAGTACAAGCGCGATCGCCTCTTATCCCGCGACAAAGTATCGCTGCCAAAATTTTTCACTGGCTCAATATTATTAGCTTGTTATTAATGATTACTAGCGGATTGCAAATATATAATGCCAATCCAGTTTTTGGCGGACGTAACGGCATTCCTTTCCCGCCGATATTTTTGCTGGGAGGTTGGCTAGCAGGCGGGAGACACTGGCATTTTGCCGCCATGTGGCTATTTGCACTTAATTTGCTATGGTACGGTATTTATATTCTGGTGACACGCCGCTGGCGACATCGATTTGTCAGTGGTAAAGATATCAAAGCACTACAGCGTACTCAAAACCAAAAGCGACGCAACTATGCTTGGCATCGCATTGCTTACACGGCAATTATTCCCATATTGCTATTAGCGATATTTAGTGGATTAGGGATGTATAAACCTGCTCAATTTCACTGGATTGTTGATTGTTTTGGCAGTTGGCAAGCTTTAAGAATTGTTCACTTTGCAACAGTACCATTAGTCGTTATCTACGCTGCAATTCACTCGTGGTTAAGTTTAAAGGTTGGTGGTTCCCGCCTAGTTGAATCGATGTTTTGGTAGTCCACGCAGGTGGACTTTGTTTATCAGCCGCG
The DNA here is from genome assembly GCF_002749975.1 of Gloeocapsopsis sp. IPPAS B-1203. NCBI lineage: Bacteria > Bacillati > Cyanobacteriota > Cyanophyceae > Chroococcidiopsidales > Chroococcidiopsidaceae > Gloeocapsopsis > Gloeocapsopsis sp. IPPAS B-1203. The sequence continues at coordinate 20,247 of NZ_PEIG01000025.1, forward strand.
ACTTCAGTCGCCAGGTGTCCCATCAAATTCACGTAAAAAAATGCATCAATTTCCGTCACGTCGCCGCTTTTTAGAATTATCTGGGCTTTCAAGTCTGAGTTTATTACTCGGCGGGTGTGCGCTGAGTTTAGTAGAAGGAGTTGTCGGTAAGACATTTGAACCACGTAACCAAAGCGTCGAGTCTTTACTATTTAATTCTCAAAAGCTGATACCAGAATTTCCTGAAAGTGAGATTGAGCCAGAAGCACTCATTGTTAATACCTATAGATTTACTCCTGTTATCGATCCATCAACCTTTCGGTTAGTCATTGATGGTCAAGTGGATAATCCTTTGAGCTTGAGCATTGCAGAAATTCAGCAGCTACCGCATCAGACTATGACAATTCGTCATGTTTGCGTTGAAGGATGGGCGGCGATCGTGCAATGGGGTGGTGTCCGCCTTGGCGATTTGGTAACACTGGCGCAACCCAAATCAGATGTCCGCTATGTTTACTTTGAATCGGCGGATGGCTACTACGAAAGTTGGGATTTAGCTTCTGCGGTTCATCCGCAAACACTCCTTGCCGATCAAAAGAATGGAGAACCTTTACCAATAGAAAACGGTGCGCCTTTACGTCTTGCTTCGCCAATTAAACTCGGTTACAAGCAAAGTAAATGGGTAACGCGAATTACATTAGTTAATCAACTGCGGCGTTCTAAAGGGTATTGGGAAGATCAAGGTTACGAATGGTATGCAGGGCTTTAATGCAGCTGTTATGTCATTGCCTCAGCATTACGCGATCGCCTAATTCCTACTTTTGCCAGTTAGATTCATTTTTGTTTCTCTCATAGCTACTAGTGCTAGCAACCGCGAAAAAGGCAAGTGAGAGGAGGAAGGCTAAAAGTATAGAAATTTACCTTTAAAAGTACCACAGCAATCAATCCTGAGAAAGACGCAATCATCTATCTGCCATCCTAACTTTGTAAGGGTCAACAGCGAACAACTCACTTAGCTCGTTGGGTAGTGAAACAACCTGTGGCAAAGGCTCGTGGAGTAATCACGTGGGGGTTTCAATAAATAACTGGTACGCGAACTTATGCACATTCATCATCTCAACTGCGGCTGTATGTGCCCAATCGGTGGGGCACTTTTTGATGGCTTCAGCCGCAGCTTATTTTCTCACCTTGTCTGCCACTGTCTGCTGATTGAAACGAATCAGGGACTTGTTCTAGTCGATACTGGCTTTGGATTGCGTGATGTCCAGTCGCCTTACTCGCGGCTCAGTCCGTTTTTCATCCATTTTAATAATATCCAGTTTGAGCGCAAATATACGGCGATCGCACAGATTAACCAGCTAGGATTTTCTGCCAATGACGTACGCCACATTGTACTAACCCATCTCGATTTCGATCATGCAGGCGGTTTAGAAGATTTCCCCGAAGCAACGGTGCATGTCATGCAAGCTGAGATTGAGGCAGTCCAAGATCGCCGTGGTTTCATCGCAACTCGGCGTTATCGGTCACAGCAGTGGGATGAAGTCAAACACTGGAAATACTATACGGCAGGAGGCGAACCCTGGTATGGTTTTGAGGCAGTCCGCGATCTTGCTGGATTGCCACCAGAAATTCTGCTGATTCCGTTAACGGGTCACACGCGGGGTCATGCTGGCATTGCTATTCAAACACCGAATGGTTGGCTTTTACATGCAGGTGATGCCTATTTCTACCGACACGAGATGGATGCCTCAAATCGACATTGCACGCCAGGGCTACGAGTTTATCAGTCGATGATGGAGGTAGATCGCAAAGCGCGGCTCCACAATCAAGCGCGGTTACATACCCTATCGAGCAATCACCGCGATGTTCGCCTCTTTTGTAGTCATGATGCTGTCGAATTCAAAACGTTTACCAGCTATCGTGATGAATAACATCGCCACTTGTCCAACCAGTCAGCAAAGTCAATACCTGAACCTCTCGTTAGAGAGAGGCGCAACAGCCGCGATCGCTCTAGTGTGATGATGTTGCAAGGCGGGAAAGGCTAAAACCCATGACTTATGCGATGCAATTACACCAGATTAACCAAGATATGCAGCAGTGCATCCAAAATTGCCTAGATTGCCATAGTGTCTGTCTCAACACAGTATCCTACTGCCTTCAACAAGGTAAAGACCATGCCGATGCTAAACACATTGCCTTGATGCTAGATTGCGCTGAGATCTGCCAGACGAGCGCCAACTTCATGCTCCGAAGTTCAGCTTTGCATATGCGAACCTGCGGGGTTTGTGCCGAAGTGTGCAATATGTGTGCGATGGATTGTCAGCGATTTGCTAACGATGCTCAAATGCAAGCTTGTGCCGATACTTGTCGTCGTTGTGCAGAGACTTGTCGAGAAATGTCAATGGCAGCGATGTAGCGGTAACTTTTTTGGCGATCGCGAAACAATACTGTTGTCGGTTCAATATCAACTTGTGGTTACTCAATCAGAGTTGCACCAATCATCGCGCTGCTAGTGAAAGGGCATCAGTAGGACAGTTTGAATCGTGCGATCGCTCCACCTAGCCGTAGCTTTTATTAAAAAATAATCATCATCATTACTATGCCAGATCATCCTTAAGACGAAGGTCAGCCCGATCCCACTATTCTAAGGTTGATTTGGGCTTGTACAGCGAGCTACAACGCAAGAGAATATCATGCTGATCGCTGCTTGTGGAGTCACTGCGTACGTGACAAAAGATCTTCATAGGAGAAAGCCAACATGCAACTCAATCTCATACTGTTTTGGGTCACTGTCTCATTCGTGGTTGTGGGAGCAATTGTGCTGCTACTACAATCTGCGATCGGTTTCCATTAACAAAGTGCAAATTGGAGGAAGCTTATATGAATTATCTGGTTGCTGTATTATCTGATCGCATGCAAGCTGAAGCAGCATACTCGGCTTTGGAAAACGAAGGTTTACCGACTCACCAGGTTGATATTTTAGGGAAAGGCTACAAAAGTGCAGACGAGTATGGACTAATTGATCCAAATCAGCAAGCACGTAAAGGTGCAAAACGCTTGGTGTATTGGCTGGTGCCATTTGGGTTTGTGGCAGGGTACACCTTCAACTTTTTAACGGGCATCGAGGTTTTTCCAGCGATTGGGAACGTTGGGAATCACATTTTTGGTGGCGTATTAGGAGCTGTCTCTGGCGCATTGGGGGCTTACCTAGTTGGTGGCAGTGTCGGTTTAACGGTTGGCAGTGGTGATGCATTGCCCTATCGCAATCGCCTTAATGCTGGCAAGTATCTGATTGTGGTCAAAGGCACTGAGGAACTGATTCAACAGGCAACTCGCGTGTTGCGATCTTTCGAGCCTGAGAATATTCAAGGCTACACCGAACCGACAAATGCTTGATCTCCTCTTCGTTTGTCGCAGAAAAGCCAGGAAGTCGTAAAATCAGGGAATGGAAAATCAGCAGCAGCAACACCACTTCCCAATTCTTCCTCATACTTGGAATCGTCCCATCGGTCTTGGGTGGGATAAACCCTACATTGTCCGCATGGCTAGCAATCTAGATGATGGTCCCTGGCATGGAATGCCTTTAGGTGGCTTCGGTGCAGGTTGCATTGGTCGCGCTTCGCGTGGTGATTTTAATTTATGGCACATTGATGGTGGCGAGCATACTTTTAAAAGTATTCCGGCGTGTCAATTTAGTGTATTTGAGCAACAAGCATCCACATCACAAGCTTTTGCTTTATGTACTGAACCTCCAACGGATAATACTTTAGCAGCTTGGCAGTGGTATCCAGGGCAGGGAAAAGGTGTTTATCACGCGCTGTATCCTCAAAGTTGGTTTGTTTATGAAAATGTCTTTCAAGCACAGCTTAGTTGCGTGCAATTTTCGCCAATTTTGCCAGAGAATTATCAAGAAACAAGTTATCCAGTTGCCGTTTTCGCGTGGACAGCACATAATCCCACAAATCAACCACTGACACTCAGTATTATGCTTTCTTGGCAAAATACAGTAGGTTGGTTTCAAAATGCCATCAAAAATCCTGAAATTAGAATGCGTGATGATGGCAGTCCGGTTTATGAATATGAACCTTGTTTAGGTAATAGTGCTGGTAACTTGAATCGATGGATTGCTGAAGATAATTATTGTGCTTGCTTACTAGAACGCACTGGTAGTGATTTGCAAGATGGTATCGGACAGTGGGCGATCGCAACTACGCAACAACCCAATGTAGAACTTTTCTACCACACGCGCTGGAATCCTAAAGGTGATGGTGCAGAAATTTGGCACAGTTTCGCCAATAATGGCTCTTTACCTAATACTGAAGATACAACCCCAGCAGGAGAACAAGAACAACTTGCGGCGGCGATCGCGGTGCGTTTTACACTACAACCAGGCGAAACTCGCGAAATACCTTTTGCGATCGCTTGGGATTTTCCTGTGACTGAATTTGCACCAGGAGTGAAATATTTCCGCCGCTATACTGATTTTTTTGGACGAGGTGGTAACAATGCAGTGGCGATCGCCCAAACAGCATTGCAAAACTATCAAACTTGGCAAAAGCAAATTCAAGCTTGGCAACAACCTATTTTAGATCGCGAAGATCTCCCTAGTATTTTTAAAATGGCACTGTTTAACGAACTGTACGACCTCACGAGTGGTGGTACATTGTGGAGTGCAGCAGATGAACGCGATCCTATTGGTCAATTTGCGGTTTTAGAATGCTTTGACTACCGCTGGTATGAAAGTTTAGATGTCAGATTGTACGGCTCTTTTGCTTTATTAATGCTCTGGTCTAAACTCGAAAAATCAGTGATTCGCGCCTTTGCCAGAGCAATTGGGCAACGCGACGATCGCACTCGTGTTATTGGTTACTATTACACGCAGGGGCTAGAAAGTCCTACAGCTTTACACAAAGTTGCAGGTGCAACACCTCACGACTTAGGCGCACCAAATGAGCATCCCTGGGAAGCTACTAACTATACAAGTTATCAAGATTGCAATTTATGGAAAGATTTATCTTGTGATTTTGTCTTACAAGTCTACCGCGACTTTGTGCTGACTGGTGCAACAGATTGGGAGTTATTGTGGGATTGTTGGTCTGCGGTTGTGCAAACACTGACTTATTTAAAGACATTTGATTTAGATGAAGACGGAATTCCAGAAAATTCAGGTGCGCCGGATCAAACATTTGATGATTGGCGCTTGCAAGGTATCAGTGCTTACTGTGGAGGATTGTGGTTAGCTGCACTCGAAGCGGCGATCGCGATTGGCAAAACTTTACTCAGTTACCCCGAAGATCATCCTGCAAGTAAAATTCTGGCTGCTGCACCTGATTATCCACTCATTCCCGAAACTATTGAGATATTTCAATCTTGGTTAGAGCGATCGCGTCCTATTTATCAAGAAAAACTTTGGAACGGTCAATACTATCGCCTAGATAGCAATAGTGGTTCTGATGTAGTGATGGCAGATCAACTGTGCGGGCAATTTTATGCACGGCTACTCAAATTACCTGACATCGTGCCACAAGAGTGCGCTGCTCAAGCCTTAAACACTGTCTATGATGCTTGCTTTCTGAAATTTCATGATGGTCAATTTGGAGCTGCTAATGGTCTAAAACCTGATGGTTTGCCAGAAAACCCAAAGGCAACGCATCCACTCGAAGTTTGGACAGGAATTAACTTTGGACTCGCGGCGTTTCTGATGCAAATGGGTATGAAATCTGAAGCTTGGCGCATGACGCAAGCTGTTGTGCAACAAGTTTACGACAATGGATTACAGTTCCGTACTCCAGAAGCTATCACTGCTAAAGGTACATTTCGCGCGTGTCACTACCTCCGTCCAATGGCAATTTGGGCAATTTATGGTGTTTTAAGTAGATGGACGTAATGGTTTATCACAAGTTTTATGCTGGTTAATTGCTAATAATTTTACATTTGTAGAACGTTGCATTTAATTTCCCCCGCCCCTCTTTATCTCCTCTAATTTTGAGGGAGAAGATAAAGAAAAACATTTATTCACGGGGCTGGGGGGCGCAATTGACTCAACTACGTAAGTCCTGATTTATTTTCACTTACTTAAAGTTTTTGTAAAGTTCGATCCGAATTTGCGTAATTCTTGACTGAAACACTGACAAATCTACATAGGTTCGTAGTTTCACTTGTTGCAATATGAGCTTATGCTTTCAGCTGCTTGCGCAGCTAACTTGCACAAACGCAACAATCAGCAAGTTTTATAGCCATGCCAGTCAAGAATTTTCTCAAACCTCACCAAAAAGAACAACTGCAGCAAGCGCTGCGCGAAAGTCAATGCCCATACTTCAGGGAAAGGGTGCTAATGTTACTCCTGATGAACGACGGTAAAACTTATCAAGAAATCGCTGATTTTATTGGTTGCTCGTATCGTACTGTAGCTTACTGGTGCACCCATAGCGAGCCAGACAACTTAGATAGTATGAAAGACCAGAGGCAAAATGGTAATTACCGCAAAGCCACAACAGAATACATTGATTTGTTGATGGAGGTAGTACAAAAAAAACCTAGTGAGTTTGGATTAAATTTTGATGCTTGGAGTGGAGAACGACTAGCAAACTATCTTGCACAATCTACAGGCATTCAACTCACAGGCGCACACGTCAGAAAGCTCCTCAAAAAGCAACATGATACCTCCCGAAAGTGCTGTACTAAATGATTTTCTGACATCAGACCTTAAATATTTCTGAATCTGTTTTGAAAAATCTAGATTTTAATTAAGATAGAACTTAAGGGCAGTTTTAAAACTGCCCTTAAAAATGTGTTTTGATAAATTTACAGTTTAGACTTTATAGCTTTACTTAAGATAATACTGAATAACATTAACTAGCGGTACTTTCAATTATCTTGCCAATAATTCAATCATGGCTCAATTCATAATAGATTCACTGCAGGTTATTTATGCATTTTTGTTTAGTGAATTTTTAAACTGAATTATCTCAAATTAATCAAGTTGAAAAAATGTTTGCGTATCTTGGCGAACAATCAATCTTAAGTTTACTCAACTTAATACTTTGGCAAAATCTCTGATTCTTGACTCACGATAGAGAATAAACCATTGTATGTTTGATAATGGTTATCATTACGTATAGTACAAAGGAATGGACACATGGTAACTACAACAACTGACGTTGTCCCCGTTACAGTTCTTACGGGCTATCTAGGAGCTGGTAAAACAACGCTACTCAATCGTATTCTCACACACGAACACGGAAAAAAGGTCGCTGTGATTGTGAATGAGTTTGGGGAAGTGGGTATTGACAACCAACTGGTTATTGATACAGATGAAGAAATCTTTGAAATGAACAATGGTTGTATTTGTTGTACTGTCCGTGGCGATCTGATTCGGATTATTGGGAATTTGATGCGGCGGCGCGATAAGTTTGATCATTTAGTTATTGAAACAACAGGACTCGCTGATCCTGCACCGGTCATACAAACGTTCTTTGTTGACGAAGATATGCAGACTCAGTTGAGTTTAGATGCAGTTGTGACTGTAGTAGATGCTAAGCATATTTGGCAGCACTGGGAAGCAGATGAGGCTCAAGAGCAAATTGCGTTTGCTGATGTCATTTTGCTCAATAAAGTTGATTTGGTGTCAGAAGATGTATTGGAGGAGTTAGAACGACGAATCCGCAGTATGAATGCGATCGCCAAAATCTACCGGACTCGCAATGCTGAGTTAGAAATGGACACATTATTAGGTGTCAATGCGTTTGACTTGAGTCGTGCATTAGAAATTGACCCAAATTTTTTGCAAGAAGACGCCCACGAACATGATGAAACTGTCGGTTCGATTGCTTTGGTGGAACATGGTGCTTTAAATATGGACAGGTTGAATGAATGGATGAGCTACTTGTTACAAACTCGTGGACCTGATATTTTCCGCATGAAGGGTATTCTAAACGTTGCTGGGGAAGATCGTCGCTTTGTTTTTCAAGGTGTACACATGCTCTTTGAAGGCAAGCGCGATCGCCGTTGGAAACCCAATGAAACCCGTAAAAGTGAACTCGTGTTTATCGGTCGCAATCTTGATGAAGCGGAGTTACGCGAAAATTTCTTAGCGTGTATAGAGTAGATCGAAGGGTCAGGGATCGGGGATCGGAGGTCAGGGGAACAGCAGTGCAGCGGGTAGTTGGGTAGACAGGTAGTAGAGTAGGCGGGTAGTTGGGTAGTAGAGTAGGCGGGTAGTAAAGAACAATAATAATTAAATCTCTTCCACACTCCCACACTCCCACGCTCCTACTCTTTCACTAGTCACTAGCCACTAATCACTTGCTCCTCGCTAAATAAGTCCTATATTTTTTAAGTTGAAACCATGAAGTCTCAAACAGTTAATTCTCAGCAATTCGATTTGTATTTTTCTGAAATGCTTGAGGATTACGTAACCGCGATCGCGTGGTCGCCTCAAGGGAATATTTTGGCTGTTTGTTCTGCGGCTGGGGAAGTTATGCTGTGGCAGCATTCACCTGAAAGCCAAGAAGAATGGCAACGACTACCACTGCAAACAAGTCACCATCAATCAGTAGACTGTCTTGCTTTTTCTAGTGATGGTCACTTTCTCGCCGCTGGCGGTCAAGCAGGAGTTAGAGTTTGGCAGCTGCATCAAGATGCTGAGGTGAATCAGTGGCAACTCCTTAACATAGCGCATCCGTCAACGTGGGTTGATCGACTCGCTTGGAATCCTTTATGCAATCAACTTGCTTTAAGTTTAGGGCGCAATGTTCTGGTGTGGGATGCAACAGCACCAGAAGCAACTATCACGCTCAATTTTGATGCTTCTTCAGTACTAGGATTGGATTGGAGCTTTGATGGTCAGTATTTAGCGATCGCAGGATATCAAGGTGTCAAAATTTGGGAAAGCCAAGATTGGAACGAAGACCCTTATATTTTCGATCTTCCGACAGCGACTCTTGCGGTGGCGTGGTCTGGTGACGCTAAATTTTTTGCAATTGGCAATATGGATCGCACGATTGCCGTTTTTGAATGGAATAATCCTAACCCCTGGGTGATGCGGGGTTTTCCTGGTAAAATTCGTCAAATTACTTGGTCAAACGCAATCAGCCAGCAAAATACTCCTTTGTTTGCAGCAGCTAGTGTTGAAGGTATCGTTGTGTGGTCTAAGCATCCTGATGATCTTGTTGGTTGGGAAAGCAGAGTACTACAGCATCATGTCGGTGTCATACAGGCGATCGCGTTTCAACCCCAAAGCTTGCTCCTAGCTTCAGCAGCAGAAGATGGTTTAGTTTGTTTATGGCATAAAGCTAAACATCTCGCCCAAACTTTAGAAGGCGCACCTCAAGGCTTTTCCTGTCTTGCTTGGCATCCCCAGGGTCAGCAACTTGCTGCTGGCGGGAAAAACGGTGAATTACGCGTTTGGATGCGATCGCGTCGCGGTCAAGGGTTTAATCATCGCTGATACACATTAAAGTTATGTTACAGACAAAATCTATGGAAGCAATCAACAAATGGCAATAACAGTTTAGTCTGTCAACTTAATCAAGTATGAAATAAGTAAGTGGGTGAAAATAATCGTAACTCAAGGGTTGTTATCGGTCGATGGTTAATGGTCAGTGCAGCAACAATTACTAATTAACTATTAACCAGAATAAAAGGCGCAATCAATGATGACACCCACCTGCTTAGCTGCTGATGTGGGTAGACAAGATGACTACTCCACACATAATCTTTATTTTTTTGAGCTACTGAATGATTCTAATTCAACTACAACATCATTCACTAAGCTTTTAGTACTTTTCTTTCTATTTTTTCTATGGTCATAATATTTTTTCTCTATGATCCACAAAGGTATAACTGAAATAGCAATCAATGTTAGAACTAAAATTTTAAAACTGACTTTGCGAAAATTATTAAATTTTCTATTTGCTAATTGGTAGTTGGTTGATAAAAAATCAGGGCTATATTGACTTGTAGCCTACTCCTCTAATCTAGATGATAGTGTTTCGCCTTATTTTTGCTAAATAGGCAGCTAGGAAACTCAGGAGAAAAGAGATGAGATTATGATTGAGCGCAACTATTTTTTATATTGATAAAATGTCTTACTTTTAGGCTTAAGTTTGCTAATTAATGGCTATTTCAATGCTTAAGTTTTTAGTTCTTTATCAAGAGAAACTTAACCGAACACTACTAAGACATTTATGAGATTTCTCTAATAATGTGTAGCTTACTATTTCTTATTAGATACAACTCAAGATACATAAATAAATTAGTCAACTATAGTAGGATATTAAGAAAAATTGTGCGTTTTTCCTGCTGAAACACGAGTATATGCGAGATACTTCTCCTATGGCTTTAGCTCAAGTGGCAGAATACTTCAAAGTTTTATCAGAAGTGAGCCGACTTCAGGTATTAAGTTGTCTGCGGTCAGGTCCCAAAAATGTTATGGAAATTGTAGAAGCAACTGGATTAGGTCAAGCTAACGTCTCCAAACATCTCAAAATGCTAATGAACTCAGGAATGGTTTCCCGTCATCCTCAAGGAGTCAGTGTATTTTATAAAGTTTCCGATCCCGCAATTTTTAATTTGTGTGAGATTGTGTGCGATCGCATTTCAAATCGCCTGCTCACCCAAGCAAATCAAATCGAAACCCTCAAAATGCCTGACCAAGCACAGATCCAGTAGTGATTTAGTCATTGCCAAATTTTTGCTGATGGAGAGTAGATAGGGACGTTACCAACTTTACAGAAAATAGGAAAAAGCAAAGTAATATCTTTTAACTCTAATCTCCAACCTAATGCAACTCATAATTAGCCTAAATCCGGTGATTACTCGCAATGTGAAGGAATCAAGTAAAAAATATTGCCAATTATCAAAGAGTTGTACCTTGGTCATTTCACCAAAGATGAGACAAGTTACTTCACTAAAATGAGTGGGCGTTGTCCTGGCTCAAATCGATGACTTTGCTCCTGCATTACAGATTTGGCTTGTTGGGGATCGAAGTAGCGATTAAAATCTGTACGAAGTTGTTCTACACGTCCTTGGGCTGACTCAACCTCAGATTTAATTTCTTTCAACTGATGTTGCTGTGACAAGTAGTAAGGAACAAGTTTGGCTATCGTAGATCCTGTTGCTACTAACAGCACCAGATTAACAGCTATTTTTGCTGTTGTTTGAATTGCCGTAGTCCGATACGGGTGACGACGGTTTTTTCTCTTGCGAGCAATCCGACGTGGTTCTTCAGGTTTGAGTGGTGGTATGGAATGAATAGCGTTCATAACTGCTCAAAAGCTGCACTAGAGAAAGCTGGGTGGATAATAGCAAGACAATGTGCCGATTTTAGACAAATCTTTCTGTCAATCCCTAAATTTTCAAAAGTTGGTCTTTCTTGATTGACGCTGTTTTTTACAAAACAGCAAGATTTACAAGGGCAGTCAAAAGAATTGCAGCCTGATAAATTGCCCTGTAATGTCACTTAATCTGCATTGCTTCACAAGCAAAGTATCGCTAGCTGGCTTAATAGTCAACAGTAATTTTACTGAACAATTATGAACTTTACTGAGCTACATAGTATTAGTCAAGCTTCAAACTTGAGCATGACAATCAATAGGATGAAGAATAGTGCCGCAAGGAGTAGCAAGTCAATTTGATTTTCTGCAATCCTTAAGCAGCAAAACCTTCATCCTTTTTCTGTTTATGTCGTTGTAGATGGTGTTACTTGTAAAGCTCTGTTGCTAAGCGGACAGCAAGGACACCAGGGATCAGTGCTACTACAAGTGCTACAAAAACTTGTGTATCTGATATAGACATGGTAAGAAACCTCCTTGAGGCAAAATGTAAATGTATCTAACAATCACTACTTTTGACTAAATTGTTCAATTGATGGAATAAGTTTTTACAATATGAAACAAATTAGGAAGGATCAAAGGTCAGGGATCAGAGTTGAGGGAATTTCTATACTTGATCAAGTAAGGAATAAAGATCTTGTGCTTTGTCGCACGCTATCTCGACGTCAATTTTCCCATGCTTAAAACCAGTAATAGCTTCAGTTTCTCTCCGTAAAACCCTGATCCCAGACCCCTGACCTCTTTCAAGATGCTGTACCCTGCGAGTCATAATTACACTCTCGGAATAGATTTTGGCACCTCTGGCGCAAGAGCAGTGGTTATCGATTCTACAGGAATGGTGCAAGCCGAAACTAAGATATCGATGACATCTGATGCGTTAACACAGATAAGTACGTGGGAAAATACTTTATTGAGTTTGATTGAGCAAATTCCCCTCAAACTAAGGCAACAAATTAATGCGATCGCCATTGATGGAACTTCTTCAACAGTACTCTTATGTAATGCTGTAGGGACTCCGGTAGCGCCACCACTGATGTATAACGATGCTCGCGGAGTTACAGTACTAGAACAATTAAAAGCGATCGCGCCACCAAATCACATAGTATTGAGTGCAACATCAAGTTTGGCAAAGCTATTTTGGTTGTCTCAGCAATCAACTCCTGATGCTCAATACTTCCTGCACCAAGCAGATTGGTTAGCGTTTTTACTTCACGGCAAACTCGGCATCAGTGACTATCACAACGCGTTGAAGCTAGGTTATGACGTTGAGCACTTTTGCTATCCCTCGTGGTTAACAGAACTTGCAATTGCGCCTCTGCTACCTCAAGTGTTAGCACCTGGTAATGTAGTTGCTACAGTTACGCTGGAAATTGCAACACGCTTTAACTTCCCTCGCGATTGCTGTGTGTGTGCAGGAACAACAGATAGTATTGCTGCTTTTCTTGCCAGTGGTGCGATGTCTCCTGGAGAAGCTGTCACGTCGCTTGGCTCTACAATGGCTCTCAAGCTACTGAGCCACACTCGCGTGGAGAATAACCAGTATGGTGTTTATAGCCATCGTCTAGGCGATTTATGGCTCACTGGAGGTGCTTCCAATACTGGGGGTGCAGTGCTACAGCAGTTTTTCTCCAACACTGAGTTACAACAATTAAGTCTTCAGATCGATCCCCAGCAAGCCAGCCACTTGGATTACTATCCATTATCAAAACCAGGCGATCGCTTTCCTGTAAATGATCCTCACTTACCACCTCGACTCGAACCAAGACCAGATAATTTAGTCGAGTTTCTGCATGGATTGTTAGAAAGTATTGCCCGCATTGAACACCAAGGTTATCAACTTTTACAGCAACTTGGTGCAACTTCTCTCATGCGTATTTACACTGCAGGTGGTGGTGCAGCAAATATTACCTGGACTGCTATTCGCCAGCGTTACTTTGGAGTGCCCATAGTAGCATCCAAAGAGACTGAAGCAGCTTATGGAACTGCATTATTAGCCATGCGTAGTATCAATAGTAACAGGAACTAATAGGGAACGAGTCGTCGTCTTTCCTAAATTAGGGAAGCAGGATTGATATTTAATATGAAATTTCTGGTGAAGCATAATGTTAACTTGCGGCAAATTGTTTCAGTTGTGTTGTTGAGTAGTATTTTATCGAGTGTTGTCGTCGCGATCGCTGTAGCCGATTCAGCACCCAGTATTTTACCTGAGCAAAAGTATAAACTTACAAGTCAACGACAAAGCAATTGTGCTCAACTTCCGCGTTCAGTAGCCGATGCAGTACGACAAGACGTATCTCAGCGCGAGAATATTCCTGTTAGTAAACTACAAGTCACTGCATTAAGTCAGGAAACTTGGTCAGATGGTTGTCTTGGAATGGCACAACCTGATGAATTTTGCACTCAAGCTTTGGTAGAAGGTTGGCGCGTGAGCGTGTCTGATGGACGTTCAACTTGGGTTTATCGTACCGACTCCTTAGGAAGAGTTGTGCGCCGTGAAACACTTCAAAATACATCTAATTTACCTGCAATTGTGGTTGATGTAGTGCGACAGTAAGTTTGAGTAATGAATGTATTTAACTAATTCCTATCTTGTGGTGAAATAAGAGAATTGCAATTTAGAAGCAAGCAGTCTAAATAACCATAGTTGAATCACAGGATGAGCGCAGCACCAGATTTACCTTTACCCCAGGTAATCGGAATTGACTTGGGTGGAACCGCAATTAAACTTGGGAGGTTTGCTCAGGATGGTACTTGTTTAGCATCGTTGAGTGTAGCTACTCCTCAACCTGCAACACCACACGCTGTCATAGAGGCTATGGTGGATGCGATCGCTCAAATTGATCCCGATCGGCAATGTCAGGCGATCGGTATTGGTACTCCAGGTCCTGTTGATGTGTCGGGACGAATTTCTACAGTCGCAATTAATCTGCACAACTGGCGTGATGTTCCCTTGGCAGATTGGTTAGAAGCTAAAACAGATCTTCCTGTTGTTCTTGCAAATGATGCTAACTGTGCGGGATTAGGAGAAGCTTGGTTAGGTGCAGGACAACACTTTAGTAACTTAATTCTATTAACACTAGGAACTGGTGTTGGTGGTGCAGTCATTCTTGATGGCAATCTTTTTGTCGGACATATGGGAACTGCTGCGGAACTGGGCTTAATTACCCTCAACATTGATGGTCCACCGTGTAATAGTGGTAACTATGGTTCGTTAGAGCAGTATGTATCAGTCCAAGCAATTCGTCGCCGCACCGGACTCGAACCCGCGCAACTTGGCGCACTTGCCAAAGTAGGAGATATAGATGCATTGACTTTTTGGCAGCAGTATGGTAAAGAGTTAGGCGCAGGTTTAGCGAGCTTGATTTATGTTTTGACCCCCGAAGCAATTATTATTGGTGGCGGTGTAAGTGCGAGCGCAGAGTTTTTCTTTCCCAGCATTCACGCTGAAATTGAATGTCGGGTACTACCTAGTTCTCGCACTGGCTTAAAAATCCTCACCGCCAAATTAGGTAATCAAGCTGGAATAGTAGGCGCTGCTAAGCTTGCATGGAACAGGTTAGAGGAAGAGAATTAAGCAGAGGGTAGTAGGGTAGTAAAGAACAATAATAATTAAATCTCTCCCACACTCCCACACTCCCACACTCCCACTTGCTCCTCGCCCCTAATCCCTCTTCACGACACCTCTACTGGTGCAGGTAATGGAGAAGATGATTGCGATCGCATCATCACTGCTTCAACAAATCCTTTAAATAAGGGATGTGGTGCACTAGGGCGTGATTGAAACTCAGGATGAAACTGTGTCGCTACAAAAAAGGGATGATTTGGGAGTTCGACTATTTCTACCAAGCGCCCATCAGGAGATGTACCACTAATTGCGTAACCAGACTCTAAAAACAAGTTACGGTAAGCATTATTAAACTCGTAGCGATGGCGGTGTCGTTCGTAGACGACTTCTTCTTTGTAAAGCTTGAATGCTAAAGTATTCGGTGTCAGGCGACAAGGATATAACCCTAAGCGCATTGTACCGCCCAAATCGACGACATCCTGTTGTTCTGGTAATAAGTTGATCACCGGATGCGAACCTTCGGGATCAAACTCAGCACTGTTGGCGTTTTCTAAACCAGCAATGTCTCTTGCCCATTCAACTACAGCACACTGCATTCCTAAGCACAAACCTAAAAAGGGAATTTGGTGCGTACGGGCGTATTCTACTGCGGCAATTTTACCGTCTACTCCCCGAATGCCAAAGCCTCCTGGCACAATTAAACCATTAACTCCTTCTAGGTAACGTTCTACTGGCTCATCTTCTAAGTTTTCTGAATTTACCCAGCGTAGATGTAAGTCACCACCCATTGCGATCGCCGCATGACGTAGTGCTTCAACGACTGATAAATAAGCATCGCCAAGCCGGACATATTTACCGACGATTGCAATCTCAATATCATGTGTTGGACTATACAAGCGCTCTACAATTGTGCGCCATTGACTGAGATCTGGCTGACGTTGTTCGAGTTGCAATAACTCTATTGTTTGCTGTGCTAATCCTTCTTGTTCGAGATTCAATGGCACTTCATAAATGCTTTTAGCATCTTGCGACGTGATGACACACTCAACAGGTACATCACAAAACTCTGACATTTTTTCTTTTAAGCCAGGTGGCAGCGGGCGATCGCATCGACAAACTAAAATATCTGGTTGAATACCTATTGAGCGTAACTCTTTGACAGAATGCTGTGTTGGCTTTGTTTTCATCTCCCCAGCCGCAGGAATCCACGGTACAAGCGTTACGTGGAGATACAACACATTTTGTCGCCCAACATCCTTGCGAAACTGACGAATTGCTTCTAAAAACGGTAGTGATTCGATATCTCCTACTGTGCCACCAATTTCCGTAATAACTACATCAGGATTTGTGTTTTTGGCTACTCTTTTAATGCGTTCTTTGATTTCATTTGTGATGTGCGGAATCACCTGCACTGTCCCACCCATGTAGTCGCCGCGACGCTCTTTATTCAACACAGCTTGATAAATTGAGCCTGTTGTCACACTGTTGAGCCGCGACATCGATGTATCCGTGAAGCGCTCGTAGTGACCTAAGTCTAAGTCAGTCTCAGCACCATCTTCAGTAACAAAAACCTCTCCATGCTGAAAAGGACTCATGGTTCCAGGATCGACATTGATGTAAGGATCGAGCTTTAGAATCGATACTGAATAATCGCGTGACTTCAGCAACCGTCCCAAACTGGCTGCAACAATGCCTTTGCCAATGCTGGAGACGACACCGCCAGTGACAAAAACAAATTTAGTCATAAAAATTTAATGAGGAACTTGTGCAGATATACCCCGTCAATTGTGCCACAGTATTGAGGGAGTAGGAGCGAGGAGCGAGGGGCGAGTGGCTAAATGCTATTCTAATTGTAATGTGATCGGATTAAGTTTATTAATTTCTGTCATGGCATCTGCGCCAGCTTGGGCAAATCAGCCAATGACTGTTGTTTATCCACCTAAGGAGCATCAAACGACATCAGAGCGCATTTTTTTGATTGGAACAGCACCACCAGATGCAGAAGTAACAGTCAATGGTAAAGCGATCGCCCGCAGTCGAGCCGGACATTTTGCTCCTAGTTTTCCTTTACAAGTGGGTGATAACGTTTTCACGCTGCGCTACCAAAATCAGCAAGTTCAAGTTAAAGTGACGCGACAATCCACAACACCAGAACCTCCAGTCGGATTAGCGTTTGCTCAAGATTCCTTGACTCCAGTAGTAGATGTAGCAAGATTGCCAGGAGAATTAGTTTGTTTTAGTGCAATTGCTCCCCCTAATGCCACAGTATCAGTCAACCTCGCCAATCAAAAAGTTCCCTTACTCCCACAATCTCAGAATATTCAGCTACCGCTAAACTCCGCTGCATTAACGCAACAAAATCAGCCTACTGAAGCTATTACTGGTCAATATCAAGGCTGTACCACACTACCAGCAAGTTTTGCTTCTCTAATTTACGGCAATAATATCAACACTGGTATGGTGACTGGCTCTAACTCAATTCAGCCTCAGTTTCAGCTAACTGTTAATGGTAAAACAACAACACAACCAAGTCCTGGTAAAATCTCAGTTTTGTCTCCTGCACACTTAGAAGTAGCCGAAGTTACTGCGGATGCAGGTGTGGCGCGAACAGGTCCTGGTACAGATTATTCTCGCTTAACACCACTACCCAAAGGAACCCGCGCTAGCATTACTGCCAAAGAAGGCGAATGGTTACGTCTCGATTACGGTGGTTGGATTAACAGTCAAGAAACCAGGATTGTTGCTGGTGCAGTTCCACCGCGATCGCTGATTCGTAGTGTCAGCGCCCGTCAAGTTGCTGGTGCAACTGAAATTGTGTTTCCTTTGCAAGTACCAGTACCAGTCAGCGTACAGCAAAGCGATCGCACATTAACTCTGAATCTCCACAATACCACCGCCCAAACTGACGTCATTCGTCTGGATGATAGCCTGTTAATTTCACGTTTAGATTGGCAACAAATCGCGCCAGAACAGTTGCAATACACCTTCAACCTCAAAACTGCCCAACAGTGGGGTTATAAGCTGAGATACGACGGTACGAGCTTAGTCTTAACTTTACGTCATGCACCTGTAAGAGGACAAGGGGAATTAACTGGAATCAAGATTCTTCTCGATCCTGGACATGGTGGGGCAGAATTAGGTGCAAGAGGACCGAATGGATATCCTGAAAAAGAAATTAATTTAGTCATATCAAAATTGGTGCGCGATCAACTGGTAGCACGAGGTGCGACAGTGTATATGACACGCGAGGAAGATACTGAATTATCGTTAGGCGATCGCGTAGCAATGATTGATAAATTAGAACCAGCAATCGCACTTTCACTACATTACAACGCCTTACCCGATAGTGGTGATGCTATGAATACTAAAGGATTTGGTGCGTTTTGGTATCATCCCCAAGCTCATAACCTTGCTGTATTTCTACATAATTACGTCGTCAACAAACTCCAACGCCCCTCTTACGGAGTTTACTGGAATAACTTAGCACTCACCCGTCCTGCATCAGCACCTTCAGTGTTACTCGAACTAGGATTTATGATCAATCCTACCGAGTTTGAATGGATTGTCGATCCACAAGCACAACAAAGATTAGCAGAAGCGATCGCTCAAGGTATTACTGAGTGGTTCAGTCGCGTTCAACGGTAGGTTTGGGAATCGGTCGCTATACAATGCAGTTAGAGCCAACACAGCAAGAAAGGTTAGCGTGGTACATCAACAAGGAAATCGCTATTTAACAGCAGAAGAGCGATCGCACCAAGCACAACAACGCGCCGAAAGACTTGCTCAACGACTGCGAGAATTAGGTGAAGACCCCGATCACCTATAAAATCAGGTTGCTTCAGTGACTGCCTAAATGTAGTAACACAACAGTTGATCCGATTGCTCCAGAATCAGAAGAAAACGCGATCGCCCAAATTCAAGAACGCTTGCAACACAAGCAGCTATAAGTAACTAAAGCAATATCAAGTTTGTCTACCTCAATCATTGGACGGAAATTTTATACACTAAATGATAGTACACTTAAGTAAGTGCTGTTGGCTCTAAATGCGACGCGATCCAATTTTCTACAAGCTGTTTCAACAATCACCCGACATCTTATTTGACTTGATTGGTAATCGACCCGACAATGCTACTACGTATCGCTTCGATTCAGTAGCCGTCAAAGAGCCAAAGTTTGAAATCGATGGTGTGTTTTTGCCACCAGAAACTGAACCAGGAGTCGTGTATTTTTGCGAGGTACAATTTCAACCCGATCAACAGCTATACGAACGATTGTTCAGTGAGTCGATGTTGTATTTCTATCGCAATGGTTCGCGCTTTTGCGATTGGCAAGCTGTAGTGATTTATCCATCGCGCCGTGTGGAGCAAACCAGGCAACATCCTCATCGTTCATTGTTACATGGCGAGCAAGTGCATCGGATTTATTTGGATGAGTTAGGTGAGATTCGCAAGTTACCAATTACAGTAGCATCAGTGGTGTTGACAATTGTAGAAGCAGCGCAAGCCCCAGCGGAAGCACGATATCTCTTGTCACGCACCGAGCAAGCGGCATTAACACCACAAGCCAAACGCGACATAATAGACGTAGTGACTGCAATCATGGCATACAAATTCTCGACGTTGAGTCAAACGGAGATCAAAGCAATGTTGGGATTAAACTTGTTTGAAGAACCTCGTGCCATTCGCGAAGCAAAAGATGAAGGACGACAAGAGGGACGACAAGAAGGACGACAAGAGGGACGACAAGAGGCGATCGCTTCTGTTGCAATTCGGCTATTAACTCGACGATTAGAGCAAGAACTATCAGAGGAAATGCGATCGCGTATCACTTCCCTACCGCTACCCGTCCTCGAAAACCTTAGCGAAGCTTTATTAGATTTCACTAACTTGTCTGATTTAGAAAATTGGTTAGCACAAAATGCATAGTAACGAGTACAAATTACAATGTTGGGACTAAACTTATTTGAAGAACCACGCGCCATTCGCGAAGCCAAAGATGAGGGACGACAAGAAGCGATCGCTCGGTTCACAAACCCTGAGCGGTTTTGCCGTCTTGTAGAGAAACGCCCCTCTTTTTAGAATTATTGAGCGCGATCGCTCACCTCGTTGGCTAGATAAAAGGCGATCGCACAAGCAGCTTTTACAGAGATAGTTTTGCTGGGTATGATGCAATTTTTTGGAGAAGTAATGTTAAAACGCAGGCAACTAGAGGTTAATTTTTTTAAAATCAATAGTGGTTTTTAGGTAAATAGAAGTTTTATGTATCTTCTAGCAAGTATTTGAACAAGTCATCCAAGATTTGATTTGCGCCTAGAATACCCCTACTGTCCCATCTTTCTGGAGGCACAAGATACAGCCGATTGTTTTTGACGGCTTTTAAATGACTAAAAAGAGGATGTTGCGTATAGTAGCTGAGGGATCTTCGTTCAGCATTCATGATGAATAAGATATCAGTATTATATTCGTCGAAGCTTTCAATGCTGATGGGTGCTCCAAGAGGTGGAAGTTTATAGCGTATTCCTAGATCGACAAGAACATCAGCCGTTGCATCGTAGTTTCTTGCAGGGGTATAAACAAGACCCTGTCCATCATGAAAAATTATGGAAACTTCGATTTGTTCCAACTGGTTTCCTAAGCGTTGCTGCAATTCATCAATTCGTTGCTGATATTGATTGATAATTTCCTCTGCTTTTGCCTCTTCGCCAAAGATCTTGGCAACATAGCGCAGATTTTCCTTGAAGAACGCTTCATCTTTGGGCTTCTCCAAATTCGGTAAAGGCACTAAGACAGTCGGCGCGATCGCCGATAATAACTGAAATTGATTGTTGTACTGTGATGTTAAAATCAAATCTGGTTTGAGCAGCAAAATTTTTTCTAATGAAGCTTGATTGGGATGCCCAACCATCGTAGCTCCTGCAAGATCATCAAGCGATACACCAAAAAGAGATTCTTCCTCCCCAAAGTTATAAGATCCATAACCAATTGGCTTGATACCGAGAGCGATTAGAGGGTCGAGTGTAATGTTAGGGTCCAATGCAATAATTCGCTGTGGATTCAGCGGGATACAGGTTTCGCCAAGTTCGTGCTGAATCACTCGACACTCAGCAGAAGGGTTCAAGGAAAGATGAGAGTTTTGGATGACAGGTGAGGAACAAGCTGTGAGGAAAAGGAAAGAAAAAGCCGCGAGTAGAAACAGCTTAATGAAACGATAGGACGCTCTTTTCATCATGCTCGTAGTGACCATAAGCAGGGTACGTCGTATCTCTCTTCTCTGGCAAAGGGATGCTTGGAGAAGGGTCAAAACTGCCATGAAATCGTTCCTTGAACGGTGAAAGGCTCGCCTGGAGTAACAAGTTCTGTAGACCCAGCAGCCTTGTAATAATCTACATTAAAGAGATTGCGGAAATTTACAGCAGCGCGAAATTGATCGCGTTCATAGAAAATTGCAGCATCGGTACGGAAGTAACTGGGAATCTCGAAGGTATTCGCCAAATTTGCTGCGGTCTCTCCAGCATAGTAGAAGCCTAAACCAAACCCCAACCCTTGCAAATCACCTGCTTGGATTCTGTAGGTTGTCCACAGGTTGATTGCGTGTTCGGGGGCACCGAATCGATTACCCTCTGGAATCAGATTATCCTCTGTAACTCTGGCATCAGTGTAGGCATAGCCACCAATGATGTTCCATCCTGGCAAAATTTCGCCACTGATATCTAACTCGATCCCCCGACTTCTTTGCTCTCCAGTTTGAACTGAAAAGCTAGGATTATCGGGATCGTCTGTTGTGACATTGGTGCGAGTCAAATCGTAGAAAGCAAGATTGGCTGATAGTTGGTCATTGATGTCGGCTCTGATGCCAACTTCATACTGCGTGCCGCGCCCAGGTCGGAATGCTTCTCCATCAGCGGATTGACCAATGGTTGGGGTGAAAGCACGAGAATAACTGGCATACAAAGAAATAAGCTGGATCGGTTGATAAACAATCCCTACCCGTGGGCTAAATGCGGTGTCTGATTGCGTTGTTCTTTCGTCTAGGAGTCGATCGATTTGGCGCTCCTCAAAGAAATCCACTCGTCCGCCCAGCAGAAGTTTCAAGTTTTCTGCAATAGTGATTTGATCTTGGAGGTAGACACCAAGCGTATCTCTGGTTGTGAAACGATCAATGTCAGGAATACCTGTAGTAACAATGGTATTGTCATAGACTGGATCGAAGATGTCCACCGGAGCAGCATTTCCAAATTCAAGTCTGAGATCGTCTGTAGTTCGACTCAAACTAAAGCCAAATAGCAGTTGATGATTGACCGAGCCAGTGCTGAATTGACCCAGTAAGTTGGTGTCAAGATAGTAGAAACGCGCAAGTTCAGTATCGTCAGCTAAAGATACAAGCTCTCGATTTAGTGTGCGATTATCATCCGCTAGACTCAAGGGGAAAATAAGATCTCTTTGACCACTATCGCCAACCAAATAGCGGAATGCATTTCGCAACCTCAAGTTTTCATTAAACCGATGCTCTAGGCGATACCCAATTCTGCTATTGATGGTTCGAGTATTTTCTACAGGTCCTACTCCGCTAAAACTGCGGGGAATTCTGCCATTGGGGTTTGGCAATACAGTCCCCACGGCTGGAATCGCTTCAGGTTCCGTTCCATTTCTGTCCGTAATGCTGACATCACCCTCGACAATCAGGTCTGTATTTTGACCAATGCTAAAGCTCAAACTGGGAGCAATAAAAAGCTCTGTACCTTCGTTAAAGTCAACGAAAGTGTCGTTGCTCAAATAACCCCCAATAAAGCGGTAGAGAACCGTCCTCGAATCGTTTAACGGACCGGTGAGATCGATTGCCCCTTGATATTCATTAAAGCTACCGATCGTTGCGCTGATTTCGTAAAACGGATCGCGCAAGGGTTGTTTAGTCACCAAGTTAACTGTTCCACCCAGAGAACTTAAAAAACTGTCTCCATACAAAACAGAGGCTGGACCTCTCAGCACTTCTAGCCTTTCTACATTGAGAAAGCCACCATCATTGGAGACTTGCGGATCGGGAAGTCCGTTTACAAAAGAATTAAAAGCCTCGAAGCCTCGGATGACAAAATAATCCCTACCTCCAGCAAAGTTGCCACTTGAGTACACACCGCTGACGTTTTCCAATCCCTCGATGATGCTTCTGACTTGGCGATCTTCTAACACCTGCTGCGGCACGATCTGAATCGATTGGGGAATATCTCGCAAAGGCGTATCAGTTCTTGTTCCCACTGAGGTATCTGGTAAGCGATAGCCATCTTGTTCCCCTGTCACTAATATCTCAATCGTTTCGTCATCGGCTGGCGCTGGCGGAGTTTGTGCGGCGGATGTCCCTGGCGTGAAGCTAAAAATCAATCCTTCACTTGGCGAGTCATACAACTCCACTGTTGGCAAAGCGGTTTGCCCTGTCACTGTGACTCGAATGCTGTTGGTAGTAGCTTGAGTCACCCGCACGCGAGTAATGCCACTCGCCGGATTCTCCGCGCGAAATTCGCCTTGGGGAAGTGCGAGTATTGCATTAGGAATATTCGCAATATAGGTTTTGCCTAAAGTTAGTGTGACGGGTTGGAGTATTTCGCCTTGAGGTGTTTCTAGCACCACTTCTAGCCCTGTTTCTGTTTGGTTTAATTGAACTGCGGTGATTTCAACGAGCGATTGAGCAATTTGCGATCGCCATTCAGCAATTGTCCTTGCAGGCTGCTTGATTTCGGTACCTATTTGTGCCAAAGTAGGTGACACTACCCCTACACAATCGCTCAAAGCTGCAACCAACCAGAAACCCACGCCCCACGACAGCCGAAACACAATTAATTGCACCTTCACCACACTCCAGTTCTGCAATCGCCTATTGCAAATATTTCTTATTCCGTACTGAAGTGTAAAAAAATTAAAGCGATCGCGTCTATCCCAAAACTGCCTTTTTACCCGCCAAACATTCACGCGGACTCAAACCAAACTGTCGCTTAAACACAGCCGCAAAATGCCCCAAATGCTCGTAGCCCACCATATTGGCAACCTCCGCCACAGTATAATCACCAGCACGTAACAAATATTCTGCCTGTTCCATCCGTCGCCGCATCAAGTAGCCCAGTACCGAAGTTTTGAATAACGCCTGAAAACCGCGATGCAATGTGCGTTCGCTTACGCCCACCTGCTGCGCCAGTTGCGGAATCAACGGCGGATTTTCAAATTCAGCCGTCAAGATCGCTTTCGCCTGATGCAAACAGTCGATTGTGGCAGATTTGAGTGCAGGAAAAACCACAGATAAACCGCGATCGCCCAAAACATCCTCTAGCAGCAGCGACAGCAGTTCCAGCACTTTTGCTTGCAGATACAACCGCTGCATTCCACCTGCAAACGGTGAATGAACAATTTGCCACGCAATCTTTTGTACGGCTGGAGTCACCATCGGAAAAAATGACGGTTTCCATTCATTTGTGCGAATCATCAGATCCAAAATTGCCACCTGTCTGGGATCGCCAATAAACAAATCTACTAGCGATTCAGGTTTTATATGCACATCTACAAGAAGTGATTGCTGCGATCGCCTCCACCATCCCACAGACGCAGGTGCAATCCCACTACCAGATAAATAACAGCGTCTACCACCAAAAAGGGCATACTCCGAACTGTAAGTAGCCCCAGTCAAAAAGATCGAAAATTGCACTTCATGCTCATGCACCGATTCCTTTAAAATCACATCATCGCGATACCGATAATGGGAAATTTCTAAATCTATTCCCAAAGATAGTTGTATGTCTCGAAAAAAACCTTGACCTAATTTCTCCGAAAATTTGTAGCGCGTCTCAAATGCATCCAAGTTGCCCGTAACAGGGTAGCAATCAAGTAGTTCATGCCACTGTTCCATCGAAAAAATGAGAGTCATCGAACAGTACTAGCTAATAGTAGAAATTAGCAATAATATACCGCGATTGATTAAAGCTTATTCATCAGTTACCCATCTCACCCTGAACTAAAGTTCGGGCTAACAGCCAAAGTCTGATAAATCAGACTAAATCAGCATTTGAGTCCACTTTTCAGTGGACTTGAGGTATTAGGCTGTGAATTAATTCACGGGCGGGTTATAGGGTTAACTGAGAGTAGACTTTCGCGGTCTAGGTGGCTTACAATTCATCGGCAAGCCCAAACAACCAACTTTAATTGTTTGTCAACTCATTGATGGTGCATACCAGCAGACACAATATCGCTTAAAGGATGCGATCGCATCTCACGTATTTCCCAATTTGCAATTCACGCTTGAAGCGATTGTACCGCAATAAAAGAACCAGTAATGATTTAAAGCGATCGCACAAGCATTGTCTTCGCAGTTTACTAATTACTAGCCAACTTCCACGATCGCCCTTGGCAATACACATACCCATCTTTAATACGAATACCAGCAAGTTTTTGCATTAACACCAAGGCTTCTTGCCGTTCTTCATCAGTCAAATAATCATCACCATGCATTCCACTAGGACAAGACCTAGGATCGCCGCCTGCACTCAAATAACGCTGCCGCCCTAATGCTACAATTTCAGCTAATCTTGCATCTTGTTGCTGTTCAGTTTGTTTCATCATTCCGATATCCATTCACCAGGGACAATATCGCCGCTCGGCAGCAAATAAGCTCTTGGTAAGACAGAGCTAGCAGTTATGATTAACCAAATGCCTGTATTTTCATCATAAAGTCTAAATTGAAGCAAATCTAGAGTTTCCAAAGCATTCAAAATTAAGTATTGTGCGTCTGTAGGTTCCACTATAAATAAATCAACTTCCATCCTATGTGCGATTTTACACTAGGCAATACAGCTAACCGTGAAGCTGCCACAATTGAAAATGAACCACAAACACTATAAAAACTTGATTTGTGTTAAAACGCTATTTTGAAGTATTACAGTTATTATGGGGTGCAGCGATCGCCGCTGAATTGGAGTACCGCGTTAACTTTGTTTTGGCGACGCTAACAAGCCTTGGTAATCTTGCAGGCAGTTTATTTAGTCTGTTTCTGTTTTACCGTACAGGTTACACATTCCAAGGATGGGCGTGGGAAGAAGCGCTGATTGTACTTGCTATCTTTACTATGTTACAGGGTTTTTCCAGTACCTTCTTGGCTCCCAACCTCAACAGCATCGTTAAGCACGTTCAGCAAGGTACATTAGACTTTATTTTACTCAAGCCAATCAGTAGTCAATTTTGGCTTTCTAGTCACACACTTTCACCTTGGGGACTACCAGATATCATCTTTGGCAGTATTCTCATCGGCTATGCTGGTGGCAGATTGGGCTTAACACTGCAAGACTACTTACTAAGTGCCATTCCTTTGTTATTTGGACTAGCTAGCCTCTACAGCCTGTGGTTCATGCTAGGCGCGACAAGTATTTGGTTTGTCAAAATCTATAATGTTACAGAAGTTCTCAGAGGCTTGCTAGAAGCTGGTAGATTTCCCATTGTTGCTTATCCTGTTGCTTACCGCTTTTTCTTTACTTTTATTATTCCAGTAACATTTTTAACGACAGTTCCCGCAGAAGCGATGTTAGGGCGTGTTGAGTTAGGTTGGTTAATTGGTGCGGGTGTACTTGCATTAGCTTTGTTATATATTGCTAGAATCTTCTGGAATTTTGCACTGCGTTTTTACACAAGTGCTTCTAGCTGAATGGAAACGATATGCAGATTCGTCCTGCTACACCTACTGATGTCTCCGCAGTCTTGCCAATGGTTGCATCTATCTGCACTCTGCACAAAACTTGGGATAGTGCTAAATATGGCTTTTTACCCAATCCGCAACAGCGTTATGAGCAATGGTTAACTGCGCAAGCTAAAAGTGACAAAAGTATCTTCTTAGTAGCTGAGGATGCGCAAACAGGGCACTTGAGAGCTTTTTTAGTTGGTACTGTAGAGCGAGGAATTCCGATTTATCGACTGCGCGAGTTTGGCTTTATTCACGATTTGTGGGTAGAACCATCCTATCGCCGTGCTGGAGTTGCTAAGCAGATGGTAATGTTGGCGATTGAGCATTTTCAAAGTATTGGAGTTAAGCAAATTCGGTTGGATACTGCTGTGGCGAACGAGGCGGGAAGGCAGTTATTTGGTGCGTGTGGTTTTCGGGTGAGTACTGTGGAGATGTTGATTGAGTTGGAGATTTAGCATAGTTTTACGAACCACAGAGGTGCATTCCCCGAAGAGGTTGCTGCAGGCTAGGACACGAAGGAGGATTGGAGATTTACCGTGAGACAGAGGTATTTAGAGGGGGATTTTGAAACTAATAGAAGAGAATCATTGCTCATCTAAACAGGAGAAAACTACTAATGCAAACAACAAAACTTGGGAATACTGATGTGACAATCAGTGCGATCGGTTTGGGGGGAATGCCAATGTCTTTAAGTAGTAGACCTCCAGAGTCGCAAGCAATTGAGGTGATTCATCGCGCTTTAGATTTGGGCGTGACGCTGATTGATACGGCGGATTCTTACTGTAAGGATGAGTCGGATAAGCACCACAATGAGCGATTGATTACTAAGGCATTACAGCAGTACAAAGGCGATACAAGTCAAGTAACAGTTGCAACGAAGGGCGGCTTGATGCGACCCAATGGCGATTGGACGCGCAATGGTAATCCAAAACATTTACGCCAGACAATTCAAGTTAGCTTTGAGGTGTTAGGTGGAAATAAACCAATTGATGTTTGGCAATATCACTCGCCTGATCCGGACTACACTATTGAGGAAGCATTAATACCTGCTAAAGAAGCTGTGGAAGTAGGTAAGATTCGCTTTGTTGGTGTATCTAACTTTTCAGTAGAACAAATCAAGCAAGCGCGGGATGTTGTGGAGATTGTCTCAGTACAGAATCAATACAATCCTTGGCATCGTCAACCAGAATTTGATGGAGTTTTAGAATACTGTGAGCAGGAAGGTTTGATGTTTCTACCTTGGAGTCCACTCGGTGGAAGTCGTCGCGTTAGTCGTTTAGAAGATATACCAGCGATCGCCCATCTCGCCAAAGAAAAAGATGTATCAGTTTACGCAATTGTCTTGGCGTGGTTACGTGCTAAGTCGCCGTGTATTGTGCCCATTCCTGGTGCGAGTAAAGTTGCAAGTATAGAAGATTCGGTGCGATCGCTCAATGTAACTCTATCAGCAAGTGAAATTCAGCAAGTAGACCAAGCTTCGACTTAAAGGATCTGGAAAGGGGAATTCCCTTTTCCTAGTTTACAGTTCTCCAAAGCTATAAATTTTTTGGGTTTCTAACTGATTGCAAACTGTCGAAGGTGATTGATTGACATCTAACTTTTGCCGATCTAACTGTACTTGCAAATTAGCTAAAGGATCGCTACCTGAAGCGACTAAAAATTCTAGTTGGCGAATGTAGGGCAAAGTAACTAAATCATCCAAAATATGCGCGATCGCTTCTACATAAGGATGACTACCATTATGATACCAGTCCGGTGCAGCAACATTAGCTTGGTCTAATCCTAAATGAACTGTCAATGAAGGTTTGCCAAAAAGAGCGATCGCCACTGGTCTTGCTTCTTCTTGTAGCAATAAGTTGTGCGTTTTGACAATATGCCGTACTTTCTCTAAGCGTTCATAGCGTTCTGTCACAGAATTTGGTTCGTCACGCCAGTGAATTGCAACTGTGACAAGATAAGTCTGTAACAACATATGACCTAGCTTCTGGGCTTTAGTTGCTAGGTAATTTGAATTGTAGTCTGTCGCTTCAATCAGCAAAGGTAGGCGATCGACGACTTCTAAACCATAACCCTTCAAACCAGCAATCTTGCGCGGATTATTAGTAATGAGGCGAATTTGATGTATGCCCAAGTCCATCAACATTTGCGCGCCCATACCATAGTTGCGCAAGTCAGCAGGAAAGCCCAAGCGTTCGTTTGCTTCCACGGTGTCCAAACCCATATCTTGCAACGAGTAAGCTTTTAACTTATTAATGAGTCCGATTCCTCGTCCTTCCTGCCGCAGATAAACGACAACACCACTGCCCGCATTTTCAATCATTTTCAGAGCAGCTTGCAATTGCATCCGACAGTCACAGCGCAACGAACCTAAAGCATCACCTGTTAAGCATTCCGAGTGCATCCGCACCATTACAGGCTGATTTTCAAAAGTCGCGGTATCGCCTTTAACAATTGCGACGTGTTCAGAATTATCGAGTGTGTGGCGGTAGCCATAAATTTGGAATTGTCCAAACTGCGTAGGTAACTGAGTTACTGTTTCGCGACGAATCAAGCGATCGTGCTTCAGGCGGTAACTAATGAGATCCGCAATACTAATAATTTTTAAATCGTGGCGCTTGGCATATTCAACCAACTGTGGTAAGCGTGCCATTGAGCCATCATTGTTTTGGATTTCGCAGATCACTCCTGCTGGGTATAGTCCTGCTAAACGCGAGAGATCCACCGCAGCCTCAGTATGACCCGCCCGTTTTAGCACACCACCTTCTCTTGCCCGAATTGGGAAGATGTGACCAGGACGGCGTAAATCTTCAGGTCGTGTTTCAGAATTGATTGCTACTTGAATTGTGCGGGCGCGATCTTCTGCGGAAATCCCTGTACTCACACCCAAGTGGGGTGCAGCATCAATACTAATTGTAAAAGCAGTTTGGTTAGTAAATGGAGTATTGTGACTTTCTGGGATGGGGATGGTATTGACCATTAAAGGTAGATCTAATTCATCCAAGCGATCGCCCATCATTGCTAGACAAATCAATCCCCGTGCTTCTACCGCCATAAAGTTAATCGTACTCGGCGTAGCAAATTGCGCGGCACAGATCAAGTCACCTTCATTTTCTCGGCTTTCGTCATCCACCACCACGAGACAACGACCAGCTTTGAGGTCTGCTAATGCTGCTTCTATCGAGTCAAACTGAAACGGATTTGAGGTGGTTTGAGGCTGCTGCACAGATAAGTAAACCGTAAACTTTTTTAAAGGAAACTTTTCCTTGATTGTAGCGCCAATCGAAGTTATGAGTCGTGAAGTATTGAGTTATAAAAGTCTTTTAATTCAAAATAATTGCCTCTAACACCTTTCTTCGCGAACAATTCAAAATAGTGCCTGATGGCACGTTACGCGAACAAAACTCTTTCACTAATCACTCGCTCCTCGCTCCTCGCCCCTCGTCCCTTTTTCACAAATCTGCCAAAATTGATGCGCCTAAAATTCAGTTTTAGTACTACAATGCAGCGAAAGCTTATCATTTTTTACCCATTTGTAAGTGTATAGGAATTTTGCATCATGGGAGATATGGGGCGCGTTTCCGTCGGAATTGTGGGCGCTTCAGGCTATGGCGGGGTGCAGCTAGTACGACTTCTGCAGGATCATCCCGAAGTCGAACTCGTGTATTTAGGCGGCGAGAGTAGTGCGGGCAAAACATTTGCAGATCTCTATCCGCATCTAGCGCATCGCGTTGACCTCCCAATTGAGCCAGTAGAACCAGAAACAATTGCTACTCGCTGTCAAGTAGTCTTTTTGTCTCTGCCAAACGGTCTTGCCTGTCAAATCACACCCACTTTAATAGAAAAAGGATTAATGGTACTCGATCTGAGTGCCGATTATCGATTTTTTGATTTAGAAACCTATAAAAATTGGTATGGTACCGATCGCTGCGATCGCCAAATCGCAGCTACTGCGGTTTATGGTTTACCCGAACTATATCGCGATCGCATTGCTGATAGCCAATTAATCGGCTGTCCTGGGTGCTATCCCACTGCGAGTTTATTGGCACTGGCTCCCCTCCTCAAGCAAGGGTTAATTGTTCCAGAAACTGCCATCATTGACGCTAAATCTGGTACTTCAGGTGGCGGACGTCAGGCAAAAACAGGGTTATTACTTGCAGAAGCCGATAATTCTTTATCAGCTTACGGCGTAGCACGTCACCGCCATATTCCAGAGATCGAGCAAATTTGCAGCGATTTGGCTGGTCATGAAGTGATGGTACAGTTTACACCTCATCTAATTCCTATGGTGCGCGGCATTTTGGCAACAGTGTATGCAACTTTACGCGACCCAGGGTTAGTACGCGATGACTTGATTACGATTTTTAGAGCCTTTTATCGTAATTGCCCTTGGATCACAATTTGCGCAAGTGGCGTGTATCCGCAAACAAAATGGGCGTGTGGTAGCAATCTATGTTACATCGGCATTGAAGTCGATCAACGCACAGGTCGAGTCATCGTCATGTCCGCAATTGACAACTTAATCAAAGGTCAAGCCGGTCAAGCAATTCAGTGCCTAAACATCATGATGGGCTGGGAAGAAACGCTAGGATTACCTAAACTCGCATTTTATCCGTAAGAAGGGGTGAAGAGTGAGGGGCGTTAGCGTTAGCGAAGCCCAGCGAGGCGAAGCCCAGCGGGACGAAGCCCAGCGAGGGAAACTAGGAGTTATGAGTTCTTAGTGTCGAGTTCTGAATCAGAAGATTCAACTCAAAACTCAAGATAATTGCCTCCCTTCACTGCGCTTTCCAAAACTAACCACTCTTCACTCGCCCCTCGCCTCTCACTCCTCGCCCCTATTTAGGTCCCATACCCACTGCACCTGCATAAACAGCGCGATCGCCAAGTTCATCTTCGATGCGTAGTAGTCGGTTATATTTTGCCACTCGTTCGCTGCGACAAAGGGAACCTGTTTTAATTTGACCGGCACGGGTAGCTACGGCTAAATCTGCGATCGTCGTATCTTCGGTTTCTCCCGAACGATGACTAATCACTGATCGCAAGCCATTACGCGTCGCTAAGTCGATTGTTTCCAAAGTTTCAGTTAATGAACCAATTTGATTCAGTTTAATCAAAATCGCGTTGCCAGCTTTTTGTTCGATGCCTTTTTGTAAGCGCGTAGGATTTGTCACAAATAAATCATCACCAACTAACTGGGTGCGTTCTCCAATTTTTTGTGTCAATAATTGCCAATGTTGCCAATCTTCTTCGTGCAAACCATCCTCAATCGATACAATCGGATATTGCGCAGCTAATTCAGCAAGATAATCAACTAACTCTGTTGGCGTGTGAACTGCACCATCATAAACGTACTGACCATCTTTGTAAAACTCGCTAGCAGCAACATCGAGGGCTAAAGCAACTTCATCTCCTGGTTTATAGCCTGCTTTTTCAATTGCCGCTACTAACAGTTCCAGTGCGACCTGATTTGACTCTAAGTTAGGTGCGAAACCACCTTCGTCACCCACCCCTGTTAATAAACCTTTGCTGTCTAAAACCTTACTCAAGGTCGCGAACACTTCAGCACCCCAGCGCAATGCTTCTCGAAAAGAAGGCGCACCGACTGGAACAATCATAAATTCTTGAAAATCGATATTGTTAGCCGCGTGCGCCCCACCGTTAATTACGTTCATCAGAGGTACAGGGAGTAAATTGGCTAAAGGTCCTCCCAAGTAGCGATATAAAGGTAATCCCAAGGACTCAGCACCCGCTTTGGCAGTTGCGAGGGACACTGCTAATATTGCATTCGCACCCAAATTTGCCTTATTTGGCGAACCATCCAAGGAGATCATCGTGCGATCAACCAGTTCTTGGTTCAAAGCATCCAAATCCATCAACTCTGGGGTAATTTTCTCTTTGACATTTTCGACAGCTTTAAGTACCCCTTTCCCACCGTAACGACTTTTATCGTCATCACGTAGTTCGTGAGCTTCAAAAGTCCCTGTTGACGCCCCACTTGGCACTTGAGCAATTCCAGCAACACCACTGATTAAGTGCACCTCAGCTTCTATCGTCGGACGTCCCCGCGAATCAAGAATTTCTCTAGCGACAATGTTTTCAATTGCAGTCTCTAAAGTGTCAATCATCCTCTCTAGCACCTCAAGTTAATTATGGATAATGGGTGACGGGCAATGGGTAATGGGTAATGGGTAATAGCTTCAAGATTTCAGTAACCAATTCCCAATCACCAATTACCAGTTACCAACTTTGTCAATTTATTGATGCTACGGTCAAGCTTGATAGTTAGGATAGGGGTTTAGATCACTTTTTTAGTTTAAAGATGCGATTCTGGCAATAAGTTCTATCCTCCTGGCTTTCAGTGCACTCGTTGCATCACTCCTCCAGACGTAGTTGCTTCGCTCTTTACAATGAAAAAAGGTTATTAGGAGATTGTCATGAGATTACTACACACAATGTTACGCGTTGGTAACTTAGAAGAATCCCTGAAATTCTACTGTGATATTTTAGGCATGAAACTGCTGCGGAAAAAAGATTATCCTGGCGGCGAGTTTACGCTAGCATTTGTCGGTTACGGCGATGAATCAGACAATACAGTGCTAGAACTCACGTATAACTGGGGTACAGAGCAATATGACTTAGGCGATGCTTATGGTCATATTGCCATTGGAGTTGATGATATTTATGGCACTTGCGAGGAAATTAAAGCCCGTGGTGGTAAAGTTGTCCGCGAACCTGGGCCAATGAAGCATGGCTCTACTGTGATTGCGTTTGTAGAAGATCCTAATGGGTATAAAGTAGAACTAATTCAACTGGGTACTCAAGGATCTCCTGAACAAAAGGTAGCACAGCCACAGTTAGTATCCCAGTAATACTTGTACAGCAATGCCTAGAAAGTGGTGGAATACTTGGTACTTATTTGGAATCATCAGTTGGGCAGCTTTGACCCATGCTACACCAGTTAAAGCAAATGGTATGACTCAGCCAAACCCCTGTAATACAGATGGTTGTAGTACAAAGATTCCACCTGCAAATAAAGTTGTGGAAGCGCCGATGACATATGTTCCTGCTGTAAGTGAGTTAGTTGATGAGACACCGACTGATTGGGAAGTGCAAGCGATGCTTTCGTTAGCTTCTCGCTACGGCATTTTGCTTGGTTTTCCCGATCGCACTTTCAGGAGCAATCGCCCAGTAACACGCTACGAATTTGCAGTGGCTCTCAATCAAGTTCTCAATCAAGTCAACACACTGATAGCAAATAAAGCAGCTGGGCAATTTAGTCAGGAAGATCTCATTACATTACAGCGGTTACAACGCGATTACAACTCAGTATTGCAAGAAATTAGAACTCAGCTTGACACGCTGAGCGATCGCACAAATGAGTTAACATCTACCCAGTTTTCTACTACAACAAAACTCAATGGCGAAGTCATTCTGGGATTTACCGATGGTACAAATGCGAATGCTACAGTAGTTTCAAGGCAGCGACTCAATTTATTCACTAGTTTTTCGCCTCAGGATTTACTATTGACGCAACTCGAAGCAGGTAATCGAGGACAAGATGCGATCTCTGTCGCGCACAACCGCGAACAA
Organism: Gloeocapsopsis sp. IPPAS B-1203; assembly: GCF_002749975.1. Classification (NCBI taxonomy): domain Bacteria; kingdom Bacillati; phylum Cyanobacteriota; class Cyanophyceae; order Chroococcidiopsidales; family Chroococcidiopsidaceae; genus Gloeocapsopsis; species Gloeocapsopsis sp. IPPAS B-1203. The sequence goes on from NZ_PEIG01000025.1 coordinate 54,415, forward strand.
AATCTTTTGGGAACAAGTGGTTTACTGGCTGATGGTGGTGGTTTAGAGTACACAGAAATTGATGAGACTCTAAGTTTACGTAGACTTTATTACACGTTTCGTCCGAGTGCAGACTTAGCAGTTACACTAGGAGCAAAAATGTCTCCTAGCGATTTTATTGACCGCAATCGTTCGGCAAATAATCCCGCCGTTGATTTTAGTTCCAGCTTTTTAATTAATAATCCACTGATTGTCCAAAATCAAATCGACCGTGAAGGTGGTGCAGGGGCAGCTGTTGCTTGGAACATTAATGGTAGTGCATTCACAGTGCGATCGCTCTACATTGCGGCAGATGGCAATCAACCTAACTCCACAACCCCTACTCAAGGAGGATTGTTTTCCGATCGCTATCAAGGCAGTGTGGAATTGGAATATTCTTCTAGTGCTAACTTAGCTGTAAGACTGCAATACACTAACGCTGTGATTAACAATACCGATATTCAAGCAGCAGGAATCAACGCTGAATATGCCTTCAATCGCAATGCTGCGGTCTATGGACGTTTTGGCTTTGGTAGCTATCAAGGCTTCAATACTGCTGTTAATCAAGAACTTGACCTGAATCCTACCTCGTGGGCAGTTGGTTTAACAGTTCGTAATTTAGCGATTCCTGGAACAATTGCCGGAATCGCTTTTGGTCAGCCTTTTATTGAAGATGATCTAGGTAATGCTACTCAAACGAACGTCGAAGCATTCTACAATTTGACTCTAAGCGAAAATATTAGTGTTACTCCCGCCGTGCAACTCGTAAAACACGCAAATAACGACCGTTCCAGCGGCACTATTTGGCAAGGTACTCTGCGCACAGTATTTTCTTTTTAATTTATTAAATCTCCAGTCTAAACGCCCAAATCGTAAATCGTAAAAATGCAGCCTACCGATCCTAGTAAGTTCACTGATAAAGCTTGGGAAGCCATCGTTCAATCGCAAGATGTTACCCGCCGCTTTCAACAACAACAGATGGAAGTCGAGCATCTCATGATCGCCCTACTGGAAGATCAAAAAGGGATAGCACACAGGTTTTTCAATCGAGCTAATGTAGAAGCGCCGCAAGTTCTACAACAACTCGAAGCCTTTACAAAACGCCAACCTAAGTTTTTGGGAAAACCTGACCAACTGTATCTCGGTCGTGCACTCGATGTCATGCTGGATCGTGCTGAGGCGGCTAGAGTGACAATGGAAGACAGTTTGATTTCGGTTGAACATTTTTTGTTAGCCTTTGCCGATGATGAACGCATTGGTCGCCGTTTATGCAAAGGTTTGAACTTAGATAAAGCAAAGTTAGAGGCTGCAATCAAGGCCGTCAGAGGAAGTCAGAAAGTTACCGATCCTACTCCTGAAGCGCGTTATGAAGCTCTCACAAAATATGGTCGTGACCTGACAGAACAGGCAAAAGTAGGGAAGCTTGACCCAGTGATTGGACGCGATGATGAAATTCGGCGAGTTATTCAAGTGTTATCGCGTCGTAGTAAAAATAACCCTGTTTTAATTGGGGAACCAGGAGTAGGCAAAACGGCGATCGCTGAAGGTTTAGCGCAACGCATCATTAACGGCGATGTCCCCGAATCACTCAAAAATCGTCAACTGATTGCGCTCGATATTGGTAGTTTAATTGCTGGTGCTAAATATCGTGGTGAATTTGAAGATCGCTTGCGTTCAGTATTGCGCGAAGTCACTGAGTCCAACGGTCAAATTGTCTTGTTTATTGACGAATTACACACTGTTGTTGGTACTGGTGGAACGACACAAGGCGCAATGGATGCAGGGAATTTACTCAAACCAATGCTGGCACGGGGCGAACTGCGCTGTATTGGGGCAACAACTTTAGACGAGTACCGGAAATATATTGAAAAAGACGCGGCTTTAGAACGCCGTTTTCAGCAAGTTTTTGTCGATCAACCCTCAGTCGAAACGACTATCTCAATTTTGCGAGGATTAAAACAACGCTATGAGGTGCATCACAGCGTAAAAATTACCGATTCAGCCCTCGTTGCGGCGGCGACACTTTCCAATCGTTATATCAGCGATCGCTTCTTACCCGATAAAGCAATTGATTTGGTTGATGAAGCAGCAGCACAACTGAAAATGGAGATAACCTCGAAGCCCTCGGAAGTTGAAGCAATTGATCGGCGGCTAATGCAGCTGGAAATGGAAAAATTGTCTGTTGCCGGTGAAGATCAACGCGAAGCTAAAAATCGCGAACGATTAGAACGTATTGAGCAAGAAATTACCGCCCTGAAAACTAAACAACAAGAATTAAACTCGCAATGGCAAGGTGAAAAGCAGTTACTTGATGCTATCAGTGCTTTGAAGAAAGAAGAAAATGCACTGCAAGTTCAAATTGAGCAAGCTGAACGAGCATATGATTTGAACAAAGCGGCTCAACTTAAATATGGCAAACTCGAAGGAGTGCGCCGCGATCGCGAAGCGAAAGAAACAATGCTGATCGACCTGCAAGCGCGTGGTTCAACACTGCTGCGTGAAGAAGTAACCGAAGCCGATATTGCAGCAATTGTTGCTAAGTGGACGGGAATCCCAGTTAATCGCTTGCTCGCATCCGAACGGCAAAAACTACTACAACTTGAAAGTCACTTACACGAGCGAGTAATCGGGCAATCTGAAGCGGTATCAGCGGTATCAGCAGCAATTCGCAGGGCAAGAGCCGGAATGAAAGATCCTGGTCGCCCTATTGGTTCTTTCCTGTTTATGGGACCTACAGGAGTAGGCAAAACTGAACTCGCCCGTGCTTTGGCAGAGTTTCTCTTTGATTCGGACAATGCTTTAGTCCGTTTGGATATGTCTGAGTACATGGAGAAACATTCAGTCTCTCGTTTGGTAGGAGCGCCTCCAGGGTACGTTGGATATGAAGAAGGCGGTCAACTTTCAGAAGCAATTCGTCGCCGTCCTTATTCAGTTGTGCTGTTTGATGAAGTCGAAAAGGCTCACCCAGACGTTTTTAATATTTTATTACAAGTCCTTGACGATGGACGCATTACGGATTCGCAAGGAAGATTAGTCGATTTTCGCAACACCGTGATTGTGATGACGAGTAACATCGGTAGCGAACATATTTTGGATGTGTCTGGTGACGACAGTAAGTACCAAATTATGCACAAACGTGTCCTCGATGCGTTGCGATCGCACTTTCGTCCCGAATTTCTCAACCGCGTTGATGACATTATTCTGTTCCATACACTCAACCGTAACGAACTTGGACTGATTATTCGCATTCAACTCAAGCGCGTTCAAAAGCTCTTAGCCGAACAAAAACTTGGTTTGGAGTTGACCCCAAAAGCTGAAGCATACTTAGTTGATGTTGGCTACGATCCTGTTTATGGCGCTCGTCCTTTAAAACGTGCAATTCAACGCGAACTTGAAAATCCACTCGCAACTAAGTTATTAGAAAATGCTTTCGATGAGGGTGACACAATTTCAGTTGACTACATAGACAATAGTCTTTCCTTTGTTGCTAAAGAAAAAGCTAAGACTCATCGCTCAGTACTTACCGAAGCAACTCGCAGTACTTAATGTACTCAAAAAACTGATGCTAGATAGGCTCTGTGTAAAATCACTAGCCTATTTTTTTTCCCATTTGAGCAACGTAATTATCATTTGTTTGACATTTTCACTAAATATTTAGAGAAAATACTTATTGTTCACGCATTCTTTACGGTTCTATTGATAACCTCCGCATTAGTATAGGTACTTAGGAAGCTGACTTTACAAATTCGCTGAGCTGTATAAAAAAATATAGGAAAAGCTATGAAAGCGGTAATACTGGCAGGGGGACTAGGAACGCGGATAAGTGAAGAGACAACAATCAAACCAAAACCAATGGTAGAGATTGGGGGAAAACCGATACTGTGGCACATTATGAAA
>NZ_PEIG01000026.1 GCF_002749975.1 Gloeocapsopsis sp. IPPAS B-1203
AGGGGTGAGGGTGAGGGGCGAGGGGTGAGGGATAAAATTGTTGAACTTAGTTACAGTTTTGGGAACGCATGGGATGTAGTTTCTAAAAACAGAGTTAGGCTAGTGTCAAATATTTTACCAAGCATTTATGGCAAGAGAACTCGCGGTTCGTACTTGCGGTTTAACTAAGCAATTTGATCGTCACGTCGCAGTTAATGATGTCGATTTGCAGATCGCGGCGGGTGAAGTTTATGGGTTGATTGGACCAAATGGCGCTGGTAAAACAACATTGATTCAGATGTTAGCAACAGCGGAAGAACCGACGCAGGGTGAGATTTATATTCACGGCGATCGCCTATTATTAGACCAAAGCAATACTACGCTGAAACGACGCTTGGGTTATCTCCCTGACGATTTTCCTTTGTACGATAATCTCGCAGTTTGGGATTACCTCGATTATTTTGCACGGTTGTATTTTTTGAGAGAACCGCGTCGCACGCAACGATTGTATGAAGTTTTAGAACTCGTACAGCTGCAACACAAGCGTAAAAGTTTGATTGCAACGCTTTCGCGGGGTATGAAACAGCGTTTGAGTCTAGCGCGAACAATTCTGCACGAACCAATATTACTATTACTTGACGAACCTGTTTCTGGTCTTGATCCTGTGGCGCGAATGCAGTTCCGCGAAATTATCAAGGTACTCCAAGAAGCCGGAATGACAATTTTAATTTCCTCGCACGTTTTAAGTGATTTAGCCGAATTATGTACTTCGGTGGGGATTATGGAACTTGGTTATCTCATTGAGAGTGCAAGGTTGCAGGATTTGTATCAGCGCTTGAGTCATCGTCACATATTGTTAAGTACTTTAGGAGATTTAAAGCAACTGCAAGCAGAATTAAACAATAATCCTTTAGTCAAAGCTTGGGAAGTTATAGCAGAAAAGCAGTTGAGGGTTGATTTTGATGGTAGTGAGGAAGACTGTGCAGAATTATTGCGATCGCTTGTACAAGCCAACATTCCGTTAACAAACTTTCATTATCTTCAAGAGGATTTAGAAACAATCTTTTTAAATTTGGGTCATAAACAAGCATCGTAGTTAATTATTTAGAAGTTTATTGGACTTGGCATTATTAGGTTAAAGGGTAATTCAATTGCTAGTTTTATATACGTTCTTCAGTGATTTTGCAAAAGTTTTAATTAGGTGATTATACTTAAATGTCACACATTTGATGCTAGTTAATAGGAAAATTTTAGTGCTTAGCAATTAGTATTTAGCAATTTCCCCAAAAGCTAATCGCTAATAGTTACCAGTCCTTAAATTATGTTTTTTCCTCACTTACTTGTATGTTTTTTGTTTGTATAAAATTTATTACACAACCTACTAGTTATGAAACTTAAGTGGTTTGATATATTAGGTAATTTGAATCCGCAATTACTGCGCGAACTCAAAAGTAGATATACATTTAGAAATATTTTAGCTGCAGTAAACATATCTGTAATTGGTCAATTTTTAACTTATCTAACCCTAAGAAATCGATTGCCAGTTCTAGTAAATCAAGCTCCAGAATTTCATAAATACTGTACAGGAAGTATAGTTTATGAAACTCAGCGTAAATGTATTTTAGATAGTTTCGGTAATTTTATTATTAATTGGCAGTTTTGGTGGCTAAATTTATTTTTGTTTTTAAGTTCTATTGGTATTTTTGTTTTATTAGTAGGAGGAGCATATTTATTGGTTAATGACTTAGTGATAGAACAGCGTCGAGGTACGCTTAATTTTATTCGTCTTAGTCCTCAATCACCACAAAGTATTTTAATCGGTAAATTATTAGGAGTTCCCAGTCTACTTTATTTAATAGCTATATTAGCAGTTCCTTTACATCTAAAAGCAGGGCTAGCGGCTCAAGTTCCTTTGGATCTCATTTTAATTTTCTATGCAGTTTTGATTGGTGGTTGCTGTTTTTTTTATAGTGCTGCCTTGTTATTGAGTTTAGTAAGTTCTTCAGCTATATCATCTTGGTTAGGTAGCGGTACGGTTTTATTATTTTTGTGGATGACTCAGGCTTCTCCTACAGGTACTCTTATTGATTGGCTGTTTTTACTTTCGCCTAACCAAATAATTCCTTATCTAACTGCTGCAACTAATTTAAATTTTTATCCTGGTTTATCTATACCAGCATTTAATGCTTGGCAGTGGTTTTATTTACCTCTAGGGGCAAATGCCATAAGCTTAGTTATTAGTATCTTATTAAATTACAGTTTGTGGGTATATTGGATTTGGCTAGCTTTACTACGACGATTTTCAAATTCGAGTAGAACTTTATTAAGTAAACAGCAAAGTTATTTTTTAGTAACTTGCTTTGAAGTTGTTCTTTTAGGATTTATAACTAAATTAATAGAAGGAATACCTGTAACTGACACATGGTACGATTGGCGATTTTTGCTAGTATTTAATTTAATCATTTTTTTATTTTTGATTGTATCCCTAACACCTTCACATCAGGCATTAAAAGATTGGGCAAGATACAGAAAAGAACCCTCTCAAACTAGAAAAATATGGCAACTATTGCTCTTACAAGATTTGATGTGGAGTGAGAAAAGTCCTGCCGTATTAGCAATATTATTTAATTTGGCGATCGCATCGACGCTCCTGATTCCTTGGATATTTCTTAATCTGGCAACATCAGACCAAATTCCAGCTTTATTAAGCTTATTAATTTGCAGTAACTTTATTGCAGTTTGTGCAATAGCTACACAAATTCTAAAATTACGAATAACTCAAAATACAGCACTCTGGATTACGGGAACTCTTGTTGCTGTAACTGTATTACCTATGATTATTCTTAGCTTAATTACAGTTAACTCAGCTCAACTTTCAATGCTGTGGTTATTTACACCTTATGCATGGGTAGCTATTAAATCAGCAAGCCAATTTAGTATTTTATTGGCAATTGTGGTGCAATATAGTATTTTGGGATTGTGCGCATTTCAGCTAATACATGATATTAAAAAAAATGGTGAATCTGCATCTAAAACATTATTTAACCAACATAAAATACACAACAAATGGTGAGTGAAACTATCACTAAGGATCAAGTGTAAAAGATAATACAAAAAAGTTCTGCTTAGTTACGTTCAATAGACTATATATTTGGGTAACTATTGTTCCAGATCCATTATCATGATTTCCAGAACAAGTTTGTAGTATTTTAGAATCTGGTATTTCTGTAGATTCGCTTTGTGCGTTGATTTTAAACCTTGTACTGCCAAAATCAATGCAAGATCGCATAGTTAAAGAACCTAATAGATCTTCTGCATGAATCACAAATGCCTTTCGACTCCCTTCGAGGCTAGTCAGGTAAAGTGTCCCTGCGTACACTAAAACAAGATTTTTATGAGTAATTCCATGGTAGCGGACTTTGTTTATAGTGTGCGAATTCATTTGCGCTTGCTCAAAGATTGTGCTAACTCACAAAAGCCTTGAACCTCTGGAGCATTAGTCATATACATTGGTTGATGAACGAGTTGGTTGGCATAATGCAACACATTGGAAACGCCTACAGAAAGTGGAAATTTACTCGGATCAAATAAACTTGCGTCATTTGGGCTATCGCCTACAGTGGCAACTTGTTCTAAATTCAACTGGGGATAATATGTATGCAACACTTGCAACAATCCAGTAGCTTTATTTTGCTCTATTGGTTTGATATGACATTGAACATTGCTGTAGGTAAAGCCCCAACCTATATTTTGGCAAAGTTCTACTAGTTTTTGTAGTTGCACAGGGTTTAGCCCAAATACATCAAATGTCCAATCGGTGATACGAAAGCAATTATCGCTTGACTCATGGATTTGAGGAAATTCTGTTTGGAGTTGTTGAAAGCATTGCGCGAGTTTCGTACGGTGACTAGTTACATGAGGAATCGCTGTTAAAGCTAGAGGTGTTTCTCTGTCTGACTGATAAAATAAACCACCATTTTCGGCGATCGCCCCTGCTATTGGTAAGTAATTTGTTAAACCGCTTACCCAGCCAGCCGAACGACCTGTAACAATGATGACCTCAATACCTGCAGTGGCTAAATCTGCAAATGCTTGCAGTAAATCTACTGTAAATTTACCATTGTGCGTCAGCGTACCATCCATATCTGTCGCTACTAAACGAAGATTGTGGAATGCATCGGTAGCAACTAACTCGGATAAAGGTGTGAAAGTCATAAGTTATCTCATCAAACAGCGCGATCGCTTTGTCAGTTTACTGAACTGTGTACATCAATTCTTGCTGTCAAATCTATTGATATTTCAGGGCTTTGAATTTGATAGGTTGCTATAAATTGTTTGAACTGAAATCAATTGAATTATATTTTGCTGACAACTTCAATAGATTCTTGCGGAATTTGTATATTTCCATTTGAAGATTAATCCTAAGCAAATTAAATATATAACTCATGCAATGGTGGAATTGTGAATATCTTACTATTCACTAGCTTTACCAATTCAATATTTGATAAATAGAGCAAGACGATATTCAATTTCTCAAAAAATCTAGACATATAGGAAATAAACTATGATTCTCTTAGACACATATTCATTACCTAATTTGTTGGGTTTTCTGGCATTAATTAGTTATGTTATCACATTACTTCCCACCATAATTAGGATAGTTTTTCCTCAAACTAAAGCAACAGGTTTGCCACAGTGGTTACTTAAAAATCGCCGCCTTGCTGGAGTTCTCGCATTCTTTTTAGCACTTTTACATGGGTATTTTCTAGTTGAGAAAAGACAGCTTGACTTCTTCGATCCAAAGACCTTTTGGATTTATTTACAAGGAATATCTACATTCATAATTTTTACGCTTCTTGCGATAACCTCTAACGATTGGAGTGTCAAAAAGCTGAAGAAAAATTGGAAACAACTGCATAAACTCACATATATAGCAATGTTTCTGTTAACTTGGCACGTTTGGGACAAAATGTCAGGACATTGGACATATTTAACACCCATTGGCATCGTGGCGATCGCTGGAATCACGCTTTTGTATATCATCCGTCTCTATATTGAACGCCAAAATCAACAACAAAAACTGATAAAAACAGCTTTGGTGTCAGCTAAAAGCAATAAATAGCAATACTCGCCATGCGCTGATTCTGTAACAGGAAAGCTTTTCTATGCAGATTAAACCATTTTTTTCAAAAACCTCAGTAGCCTTGGCGATCGCTACTACAGCAATTGTCGCTGGCTTGAGTTACAAGATATTATCACAATCAAATGACACGACCATCGCATCTTCGTCTATCCAAGTTCGCACACTCAAAGGTCATTCTGTATGGGTGTATACAACTGCTATCAGCCCTGATGGCAGAATACTCGCTAGTGGTAGTTATGACGGTACAATCAAAGTTTGGAATCTGGACACGGGTGACTTAATTTACAGTATTAAAGGTCATGCAGATGCTGTGCGATCGCTTGCGATTAGCCCTAACAACCAAATTCTTGTCAGTGGTAGCTGGGACAATCGAGTCAAGTTGTGGAATCTGCAAAGCGGTACTTTAGTGCGTACGCTTAACGGTCATACTGATGATGTGAAATCTGTTGCTATCAGCCCAAATGGTGAGTTAGTTGCAAGTGCGGGTGTCGATCAGACGATCAGGTTTTGGGTCCAAACAGGGAAAGAATTACAAAAGATACAGAATACGGACAGTGTAGAGGCGATCGCCTTCAGCCCTGATGGAAAAACCTTAGCCAGTGGCAACAATGATGGCACAATTAAAGTCTGGCAACTCAACACTCAACAAGAAAGTGTCAGCGCAAATCTGTTACGCACTTTAGCAGGGCATTCCCAAAGAGTATTATCTGTTGCCTTTAGTCCAAATGGGCGTTTTTTAGCTAGTGGTAGTGCCGATAAAACAATCAAGTTGTGGCAAGCTGACGATTGTAGAGTTTTGCATACTTTGGTAGGACATTCAGGAAACGTTACATCGGTCGCATTTCAGCCGGATAATCAGACTTTAGCAAGTGGTAGTACAGACCACACAATTAAACTTTGGCATCCTGCTACAGGTGAACTCTGGAGTAATCTTACAGGACACACTAAACCTGTTTGGTCACTTGGCTTTAGTCCTGACAATCAAATAGTAAGTGGTAGTGGGGACGAAACAATCAAAATTTGGTCTATTTCGCGCTAAATTGCCGTTCAAAAGCTACTTGCTAGACGCGATTAAACTGTTCAAAGAATTAAAATTAGTTATTTCCGGAATTTTCTTTCTCAAGTTGAAGAGTAATCTTAGTGAAGTATTCACTTACACTCAACACTTGTAAAACACACAATTGAATTGATTTTAATCAATATTTAGTGTGCTTTGTAGAGGACATTTATCCGAGACGAAAACTTACATAAGTTCTTAGTTAAATAGGAATTGTAACTGCATTTCTAAAACTGCTTTTTTAAAGCTATTAGTCTTGAATAGCTGTAATTTCCTCGTGCAAATAAGTTAGATGTTTTGTGAATGCTTTGTCATCAAATTAGTTAAAAAGAGATGAAACAATGAACAAAATGAATGGTAATATCATCATTTCTTGGAATAACATTTATTTAGAAGCTGTGCGCAGACTGGGCGGCGCGCCTGGTCCACTTTCCCGAATGGGAGCAATGATGCACATTGCAATGTTTGATGCAATCAATATTCTTTGTGACGGTTCATACGAGCAATATACTAAGTCCGATATCAAAAAAATAGAGGGTGCAGATCCCATAATGAGTGCAGCATATGCCGCACGGAAAGTTTTGCTAGAAACGATTAAGGAACTAATTGAACAAACTGTAAAGAATCAAGGCGGAGTACCGAGTCCTTTTGCTGCGTATCAAGTCAATACAGGTTTCGATGCTGATTCATTTTTGCGCGATTGCATGACGCCCTTTAATATGTCTTTGAGCGCAGCAAATTGCGATCCTTCTCGTCAATTTGGTGAAGCAGTTGCCGAGGCAATTCTAAACGAACGCAAAGCCGATGGTTCTCAAAATCCGCCAGATTCACCTATGTTGTGCAATGGTTCTGGAGATACAGATACTGTTCCTAAGTGTTTTGGTTATGAGGCTGGTGATTGGCGGGAAACTGGTTCAGGATCAGCCGTGACGCCACAGTGGGGTAAAGTCAAATCGATGGGGAGGTGGAAATCCATTGATGAATTTTTACCAACGACAGCGTTGAACATCAAAGAGTTTGACACCTATGAAAAATTACTGAAAAGCCGCGATTACGTAGGTCAATTTGATGAAGTAAGGCGGCTGGGTGAAGCGCATTCAACGGAACGGACGCGTGAGGAAACGGAAATAGCGTTTTTCTGGGCTAATGACCTTGATGGTACTTACAAGCCTCCTGGTCAACTATACGTGATTACACAGATTGTCGCTAAGCAAGAAGGTACTGTTCAAGATTTATTAGAAACTGCACGACTTTTTGCGCTGGTTGGAATTGCCATGGCGGATGCGGGGATTGTGGCTTGGTATGTGAAGTATCTATTTCCGAATGAAGAGTGCCCAATTCGTTTGTGGCGTCCTGAATCTGCGATCCGAGAAGCCGATCGCGATCGCAACCGCAATACTTTGCTAGATCCTAATTGGCAACCACTTTCAGCAATGGTTGATGGTACACGATTTTCACCCGCTTTTCCCGCGTATATTTCTGGTCATGCGACCTTTGGTGCTGCCCATGCAACGATGATGCGACTTTATTATGGACGCGATTCAATTGCTTTTACGGCAACAACTGAAGATCCTCATGCTTTACGTGACGAGAATGGCATCAAGCTAACTCGTCGGTTCACCAGCTTTACCGAAGCAGCAAGAGAAAATGGTCGCAGCCGCGTTTATCTTGGCGTCCATTACCAATGGGATGCGGAAGGTGGATTTGAATCGGGTTCTAAAGTTGCTGAACACGCTTTTAAAACAGTATTAAAACGGCAAGCTGAACATTACCAAAAGACTGTGACTACGAAAACCACCAATGAACCTGTAACAGCGTAGTCATTAGCATTGGCACTAGCTGCAATGGTTTATTTCGCCCGCAGTTTTGGCTGTGGGCTTGTCTTAGCTTGAAAAGCGATCGCGGCGATGACTACTTCAGTGCCTTTTTCACTAAGCTTGAAATCTGAGAAGGGCGATCGGCAACGGGAACTTTAGCTTCTTTAAATGCCGTCAGTTTACTTTGGGTAGTCCCAATATTGACACCGCGACCAACAACCGCAGCGAGAGTTCCTGTGTGTCCCCAGTGTTTACCAGGCGGGGCATTTCTCCCAGCAATGTAAGCAATTACGGGTTTATCTATCGTTTCTGCAATGTAGCGGGCAGCAGTTTCTTCGCTATTTCCTCCAGTTTCTCCAACTAAAACAATTGCCTGCGTGCTGTCATCTTCATCTAAAATTTGCAGCCATTGCAAGAAAGAAGATCCTGTGATTGCATCACTACCAATGCTGACACCGATTGACTGTCCTAAACCTGCTTTGGTTAATTCTGAAGCAATTTCATAAGTAAGAGTACTGCTACGGCTAACGATTCCTACAGATCCAGGAGTATAAAATTCACTCGCATGAGTTCCTAATAGAATCTTTCCTGGAACAATAATTCCAGGACTGTTTGGTCCGACAACCAAGGTTTCTGTTGCTTCTGCTTTGCGCAGAAGATGCACCATATCAAGAGGGGGAACTCCCGCAGGGATAATAATAATTTGGCGAATACCTGCAGCGATCGCTTCTAAAGCTGCATCGAGTGCTTGATAGGGAGACACTAGAATAATTGTGGTGTCAATCACCCCAAATTCTGACACTGCTTGTTCTACTAGATCAAACACAGGAATTTCATCAAGCGTTTCCCCACTTTGCCCAGGACTGATCGCCGCAATGACATTTGTGCCATAAGCTTTCATGTGGGCGGCGTGTGTTGCCATCAGTGGTTCGCAATAGCCCTGAATTACAACTTTACTTTCTGGGGTTAGTTTCATCTTCTTCTTCCAGAGGACTTCGCAAGGCGCGATGCTTGCGCTATAGCTTCATCTAAACTGTTAACGAGTGGAACTTGCACTGTGGCAAGTTGCTCTTTTGCAGAGTCAAAATCTGCACCTGCAAACCGCACAATAACGCGAGGTGAGTATGTTTGAGTACGAGATTTGTTAGTCGTCATCCGTTCTCGACGTTGTACGAAACTGACAATAACTTGCGCTAGTTCTGTGGGTGTCGGAACTGTGCCAAGAATATTGACTAAGACGACTTGAATATTTTTCTGTTCGCTCAAAAATTCTAGTCCTTGCTGCAGGCGATCCTTAAAGCTTGGTGTTGTTGAGTTCCAACTTCTGCCATGTCCAATGTTGAGACAACTTGCTGGCTGACTTCCTGCATCTGTGAGTAAATCCATTGTTGCCATGACTAAACCAGCGCCGTTACCCAAAACTGCAATGTTACCTGAGGGTTCTACTTCGTCCCAAGTTCCTAACTCTAGCGAATACTTGCGTCTCTTCTCACGCTGTGCCATTTTCTCTGCCATCGCTGCGACATCAGGATGACGCGCGATCGCGCGATCGTTCACGGTGACTTTGCCATCGAGTGCCATCAGTTCGCCGGTTGAACTGACACCAAGAGGATTAATTTCTACTAAATCTAAATCTTTCTGCACAAACAACTGATACATTTTCTCGATGATGCCACTGACTGTTTGAATCAACGGTCCTTGTAGACCCATTTTGATTGTTAAACGTCGCGCATAAAATGGAGAAAATTCTTGCTCAACAACAACTTGTTGTAAAAGTTCGGGTGCTGATTCAACATCAATCCCACCTTGCACAGATCCTAAAAGTAGCGGTCGATGTGCTGCTGCATCCAAGACTACGGCTAAATAAAACTCCTGATCAGCATCATATTTTGCTTCGGCTAGCAATACTTCAGGTAACTCCCCCAAAATTGATAGGTGAAAGATAGTTTGCGCAGCAGCGATCGCATCAATTGTATTTGTGACAAATCTAACTCCCCCAGCCCTTCCTCTCCCACCAACACGTACTTGTGACTTGAGTACCACTGGATAAGGAATCTTTAGCCGCTTAATATCTCCAGGACGGTCAATACGTTGTGATGGCAAGACAGGTATGCCCATCTCCCGAAACCATTCTTTTGCTTGATACTCTAATACATCCATGTTTTAGCTTGCAGCACTTAGACTTATGAAGGGTTAGGAGTTAGGGAACGCGCTTCGTAGACCTTCGGTTGGAAAGTTAGTGAAATACTGATTCATACTTTAACGTATCGTCTGAAACCTATTTGTTATAGCTGATAACTAAATTACTCAAAGCAATTTCAACTCGCATAAATTATACAACTTCCTATTCTTCCCTAAATGCACCATTTTGCCATTCTTTTGCTACCAGATTTATACCATAGAAGTGCTGCCAAAATTTGTCTACTATTTTGATTGGCAATACTTTAGTCATTAAGAATAGCAGGATTCTGCCACCCGTAGCGGCGATGTAACGCGGACGTGGGTTAGGTGCGCTTAAGGCTTTGATAATGACTTTAGCAACGCGTTCTGATGTCCAAGCTTGGCTGCTTGTTTGTTTTTCTAAGTCTTTAAGCTTAGCAAATGCCGCACGATAGGGGCTTTTTTCTGGTGCAACAATACTTTTCTCTACCGCTTGGGCTGCTGCTGCAAAAAAGTTAGTACTGACAGGTCCTGGTTCAATGACACAGACTTTAATATTGAACGGTTCGAGTTCCATCCGCAAAGCATCACTCACTCCTTCCAAAGCAAATTTAGAGGAACTATATAAACCTCCAAAAGGGAACGCTAGTCTACCTCCTAGTGAACTAATATTGATAATTCTGCCGCCACCTTGGTGCCGCATTTGCGGTATAACAGCACGAATCAGCGCTAGTGGTCCAATGATGTTGACTTGAAATTGCCTTTGAATTGCTGCTGTGGGAATTAATTCTACAGGTCCCATTTGTCCGTAACCGGCATTATTGACTAAAGCGTCAATGCGACCAAAGTGCGCGATCGCTTTTTGAGCAAGTGCTTCTACCTGCTCAATATTCTCTAAGTCACAGGAAACGACTAACACTTCGGCTCCAGCTTTCCGGCAAAGTGTTGCCAGGGTTTCGAGTTTTTCAATATTACGAGCTGCGATAACTAACCGAATTCCCATAAATCGTTGCGCTAAAAGTTGCGCCAGCGCTGCACCAATTCCACTTGATGCACCAGTAATAACTACTACTTGTTCTGATAAAGGCATAGTCGATTTAAATTTTATTTTGAATGTAAAGTCGTATTACTACTCAAATTCTTTTAATAACTCAGGAATGATTTTAAAATTTTGATACTAACTCTGTCTTATCTCTGAAGTGAGAAGTTAAAGACTTTATTTACATCCATAACATCAAGACTTACAAGTGATAATCTGAAAAAATCAGTGATTAAAAGACAAAGATGCCGCCACTTTTAAACAATCGCTATCTGATAATTAGCTCTCTAGGAAGCGGTGGTTTTGGTAATACTTTCTTAGTAGAAGACACTCATATGCCTTCTAGGCGTCGCTGCGTGCTCAAGCAACTGAAACCCATTAGTAACAGTCCTCAAGTTTACCAAATGGTTCAAGAGCTTTTTTGGCAAGAGGCTGCCATATTGGAAACCCTGGGCGAGCAGCACAATCAAATTCCTAAATTGTATGCCTACTTTGCAGAAGCAGGTTATTTTTACTTAGTCCAAGAACTCATCGAAGGGACAACTCTAGAGCAAAAAGTCCAAGCAGAAGGATTACTTCCCGAAAATTTAGTTAAGGACATCGTAGCGAGTGTTTTAGCTGTACTAGAGGTCATTCATGCCAGAAAAATTATTCACAGAGACATCAAGCCTGCCAATATTATGTGGCGTCGATGGGATAGCAAACCCGTCTTGATTGATTTTGGTGCAGTTAAACAGTTAGTCAATATTGAAATCAATTCTCAAGGTCAAACAAGAAGCTTAAGTGTGATTGGTACACCAGGTTTTATGCCTCCAGAACAGGCAGCAGGTAGACCAGTTTATGCTAGCGATTTGTATAGTCTAGGAATGACGGCAATTTATTTGCTGACTGGTAGAACACCTCAACAGTTGGACATAAACCCGCAAACAGGAGAAATTGGCTGGCGCAGATACGCTGCTAGTATCAGTCCTGACTTTGCGGCAGTATTAGACAAGGCAATTCAACCGCATATAGGCGATCGCTACACCACTGCCCAAGAAATGCAATCTGCTTTGTTACGCTCTACGCAGCACTTTCTCTCAAATCCTTTTTCTGGGCAACGCAGAACAAACACGACAAAAACTCAGACTTCGGGTAATAGTCAACTTCCTGTAGGAGTTATTGCTGGTAGTTTAATAGTTGCATCCTCAATAGCTGGATTTTTTGTATATAGATTTAATTCTTTCTCACCAAAAATTCTTAATGGTGAATATTCAAGAGAAGTCAATTCTTTAGCTTTTAGCTTTGATGGAAGTACTCTTGCTAGTGGTGGTAGAGATAGGAAAATTAATTTATGGAACTTGCGTAGTGAAGAATTACTCAATACTTTTGGAGAAAAGATCAATAAAAATAATATTACAGCTATTGCGTTTAGTAACGATGGAAAATTTTTTTTTAGCGGTGACTCAAGCGGCACTATTAAAATTTGGCATCGTAGTAATAGTAATCAATCTATAGGAGAACAAAAGCTGGCACATACTTCAATAATTACTTCTTTAGCTTTTAGCACTTCACCAGATATTCTCGTAAGTGGTGACTCAAATGGTACTATCAAGACTTGGGATGTTATAAATCGAGATCAAACTGTTGAACTCCAAGAACGATTTGCGCATGAAAAGCACTCTGGAAATAGAGTTACTGCTATTGCTATTCATCCCACAGGTAGTAAAACTGTAGCGAGTGGGGACTCTCAAGGCTTAATCAAGATTTGGAATATAGATACTGGAAAAGCAAAATTTTCTCTCCAAGAAGCACACACCAACACAGTTTTATCAATTGCTATCAGAACTGATGGAAATTTAGTAAGTGTCAGTCGTGACGGAACAATCAAATCATGGAATTTACAAGAGAGTCAAGCAATTCTTAATAGTGAAAAACCTTTTAATTATTCAGATACATTTCATTCTCTTGCGATTAGTCCTCAAGGTAATAGCTTTGCTATTAGTAATAACGAGCAAATTGAGATTTTGCTAATTAAGTAAAAGTCATTAAGAATAAATTTTTAACCTACACAGGTGACTGATTTGTTATCCATTTGCACCATTGGCTAAAAGAACTGAAACAATTTAAACGATGCATTCCAGGGGCGCGCACTGCTGCGAGACTAGCGGCGGAACGCAAAGCGGCATATTGCAAACCTAAAAAGCTATCTACTGCTGCATAAGAACCGCCCAGAGTAATTGCTCCCGCAGCATACATACGTCCTTTACCAGACCGCATTTCTTTAATTTCAAAATCATTAGCAACTGCTAAACGCCCTAAATGATTGAGGGGAAGATTGTAATGAGTCACGAGATCGTCTAACAGAGGATTTGACTTTGCTTTCGCTTCTAAACCAGTAGCATCGATAATAAAGTCTGCTTGCAGCTTAATTTGTCCTTGTAAATCCTTACCTTTAATATGCGTGATGGTATTTTGCTGTTCCCTTTCTACCCGTTCTACTTCACCAAAGGTAATTTGATACCAACCTTGACTAATCCCTTCTTGCACAATACGTCGCCAGTCAGAACGTGCAGCAGTAGTCGTACCGCCCCAGTCTTTTAGTAGCTGCTGGCGTTGTTGAGGGGAAGCATTTTCTAATATAGCCCGCAATTCGCCACCCCAACAGGCTTTGGGCCAGTTAAATGGTTGAAATTCGTAGTGATTTTCTACTTGGCGTTGGGCTGCACCAAATTTGTTACCTTGCGATTTAGGCGATCGCATCAAGTGCAAAACAAAAATATTTCGGTTGCGCTGTCGCACTTCATAAATACGTTGCACAATTCGCGAAGCGACAATACCCCGACCGCGAATTAATACAGTTCCGCCATAACGTTCTAAGTGTTTGTAGACGTGTTCGTGTTGTTCGTAAGCATTAACAACAGACTTAAAGTCTTGCGTTTTTTCGCGGTATTTTTGCAAATCAGGAAGAAACTGAATTGCTGGATATCCGGTTGCTAAGTGTACGTAGCGTGCCAACACAATAGCGCGATCGCGGTGGTTACTACTAGAACACGAGTAGGCGATCGCATATCTTCCATCATCTGTTTTGCGAATAGCGCGGACGCGTCCGTAGCGAAAGATTTGTTGCCAACCAATTCGCTTTGCTTCTCGATCTATTGAGTCAAAAACGTTGCCAGCGCGGGGAGTATAAGTTTCTGCTAGTGTTGGTTCAGCAAACACTTGCCACAGGTACTGCAACGCTGAATTAATTTTACCTTTATACAAGTCTCGCCACGCTTCTCGGATTGCATAACTAGGCCAGCCCCAAATATTATCAGGACAAGAATCTGAATTAGAACGTAACCTTTCGTGCAGAGGAATTTGCGAATTCAAACACAGTCTTTGATAACGCGCATAAGGTTGCTTTTCTAATCCAATTGCGACAATCTGACGAACTTTTACACCAAAAATTCTTAAAAAATCAACCCAAATAAAGCTACCTAATCCTGCCCCGATCGCTGCATAATCAATTTGATAGACAGGAAGGTTTGTTGCATATAAATCTCGTACTGAAACTTGCTGCGACTGAAATATTGTTGGAGGAAAATCACTTGTTGCTGTGATTGTGCGTTGCAATTCTGGTTCCGGTAGATCGGTATCTGGATGAAATGAAATCACTGAATCGGTTTTTAAGCTACTAGAAACAAACGTGACAGCGATCGTATAATCGCCCATCTGCAACTGATCGCCATGATTCAATACACCCCGATTCACACGTATCCCATTAATAAAAGTGCCACTTTGGCTTTGATTTGTTACTACTAATTGTCCTTTTTCAAACAGAATCAGAGCATGAAAGCGAGAAACTTGATTACTTTCTAATACAAATTGCGAGACGCGATCGCCGTGAATTGTACTCGGCATTTTAGACAGTTCGCGTCCAATAGTGATTGGTAATTTTAGTCTTAATTCTTGCTGTTCTTTTGTTATTGGATCTACCCAATTCAGTTGAATTTGCCTAGAATCAGGATTCATAATCTTTCCTTTAATATTTAGCTGCTAAAACACTTTCTGCTGCTGCTAGGGAAGTACCATCCCAAGGACAGCCTATATTTAGTCGTTCATAAGGTAAATTACGACGACATTTAGGACAGATTAAACTATAGGTAATTTTTTGAAGCGAACTATTGCCAAAAGATAGAGAAACTGCTAATACTTTTAGTTCTATGTTTCCTAGATAAATAATACTGCCTTTACTTAATGCAACTTCACCTTGAATTAATTTTTTACTATTAATAATTGGAGGATTACTTGCTCTCAAGTTGCGTAGATAAAAGTTATTGTGTTTAGGATTAAAAAAGATTTCTACGTGTAGTGCTGATATTGTTGGATGCTGAATAATAATGTCACACCGCGAAGGGTCGCGTCCAATTCTTACAGCTCCTGGGTGCTTGCTGAGTGGGCGATCGCGAATTTTTTGAGTGACTAACCGTCCTGCTTGCATCCAACCTAAAGTTAATTCGTTCATGGTTTTGATAGTCAATATTTTGATTTGCGTTTTTGGTTTCACGCATCTATAGAAAAATATAATTGCTAGAGTTAGTGCACATATATCAATCCTATTTGAGTTGTGAAAATTATTTTTTAGCAAACTATTCTAGATGCACAGAGAAGAATAAAGGGAGGTATTCACGAATGAATTAGAACTGCTATGGCTCAACGAACTAAACTTACAAGTTGATACAGTTACTTACTTAATACTAGTTTTTCAGCAATACGCTTGCTAAATAAATCAGTTATTAATGGACCAGCTAAGCAAGTCACTACAATATAAGCAATAACAACATTAAAAATTCCTTCATCAATTAAGTTAGCACTCTTACCAAATACTGCAATAACTAATACCAAAGCAGCACGAGACATTGTTAAACCAAAAACTGTCATTATTTCTGTAAAAGAAAACTTAAAAGCTAGTCCAGCTAACCATGATGCTAAAAACTTAGCACCAATAGCTCCGGCGATCGCAAAACAAGCTACTCCTAAATATTCAGGCTTGGTAAAAAATATCTTAGGATTGGATAAAATACCAACAGTCACTAAGAAAATAGGAATAAATAAGCTATTACCAACAAACTCAACTTGTTTCATTAAAGGACTTTGTAGCGGTACCAAACGATTAAGTGCAAGCCCAGCAATAAATGCTCCAACAATGGGGTCAATTCCTATAATCAAAGTAGCCGAAGCAACAACAAACAAGCAGGTAAGAACAAAAACAAATTGGGTAGATAATTCGGTGTTTTTGTCTAAAACCAAACGTCCTATTTTAGGAATTTCCCAAAGAGAAACTATAACCAATAAAGGCAATAAAAATAAAAGCTTAATCCATAAAAACGCCCCAACACTAGCACTATGAATAGACTGTACAATTGACAGACTTGTTAAAGTGAGAACTGACGTCACAATAGTACCGCCAACTGCAACTGATACTATTTCTTGTTGTGCTATTCCGAGTCGCGCCACGATGGGATAAGACACGAGAGTATGCGGAGAGTAAAGAATTCCTAAAAGCACAGCAGCAAGCAAACTAGAAGTAATAAGCTGACCAGATAAAAAGCCTACATAAAAGGGAATTCCAAATGTGAGTAAACCAAAGATTAATACGCGCAGCCCTAAGCGTTTCATCTTTGTCAAATTCATCTGCATTCCTGCTATGAGCATGATATAAAGTAGACCAAATTTTTCTAAACCTTGCAGAAGTGATTGGCGATGCAAAAGTAATTGTTGAGATTGTTCTATATCTAAGGATGATACTCCTGCAATACCTCGATCTAAGATACCTAAAATATTTGTACCTAAAACTGTACCTAAAAGAATCAAAACCACTAACGATGGAATTCGTAAAATTGTGGCGATCGCAGGTGCAATCCAAATAGTAAGTAATAAAACTCCAAAAATATAAACTGGATCTACGAGTGGTAGATTCTGATACACATTAAGCATAGCTACCATAATTACTGCATCTAAAATTTCAACAATATCAAGATTTATCTAAAGAAGAATTACAACCACTGTCCACCATGAAAACGCCAGCGTAGGAAGAGAATTCGCATAATTACTTGCGTAGAAATATATACGCTTAGCCACACTAAACTGTAGTGCAACGCGAACCAAAACAGCGAAGTTTCTTGAGGTACTCCTGGTAAATGAAAGATTTTTAAAATTACAGCTAAAAAAGCTGCTTCCCAAATTCCTGCTAATAGTTGTAAAACTCCTGGCCAATCGCGATCCCAACGAAACTTTTGCAGATAGTCATAAACGACATCCCAAGCTAAACCAAAGATAGCAACATAGCCAAGTACCCAAAAAAAACTGTCACTTACACCTAATCCGACATAACCTAAAGCGAAAGGAAAGGTTACTAGTATGCCAATAGTAGCCAACAACAATAACCGAGTTTGCCAACGACCAAGTAAAGTGAAAGTCATAATTTTTGTAAGAAACGACAGTTTTTACAGGCGTAACTTATACATTGCACCCGCGAAATAACTCGTGAATTTAGTTTTCTAGTTGTAAGGTTTCATGTTTTTTACTTGAGAAGTGCAAGTAACTTGAAATTAGTATCTTACAGTCAACAACTAAAAGCTTGCAGTTTTGTGCAATTGTGTCGTCTAAAAACTCTGATGCGTACCTGAGTTCACTCAAATATCTTGAAAGAAGAGCAATAGAGAGTGCTGTCTTAGAAAACAGAAAACACTTAGTAATAACTAAATAAAAAATTTCCAAACAATGTTTAGAGGACTTTTCTCATGCGTAAAAGATACTTATTTACTGCTATCGCATCGGCAATTTTACCTTTACTCTTCAAGTCAGTCGCTACTGCACAACAAGCAGCACCTGGAGACAACGAACGTCTAGCTGCCCAAGCTGAACCTGCTGTAGTACGTATTGTTGATGGCTGCTTTGGTACTTATGTTTATAACGATAGAGAATATGACCAAAGTGCTGGAGGCATTGGTTCGGGTTTTTTTATTAATTCCAATGGCTACATTGCTACAAATGCCCATGTCACTGAGTTTGGCTACAAAGGTGAAAATTCTTGTAGAGAGACTCTTTTTGCCAGATTTCTGAGAGAAGTAGCCCAGCAAGACTCTAGATTAAGCCAGCTTCTTAATAGTTCTAATCCCTTAACTCGTCGAGATGCAGTAGCTTTGATGAGGCAAGAGTCTAGATTGAAAGATTTTGAGTTTGTGCATCACGTTATTCTCCCAAACCCAAACCAAGACCCTGTTGCTTTTGAAATTAAGTCTTATGGTGAAACCACGGGTCAAAATAATGCTAAGGACGTGGCAATTATCAAGATTGATATTGAAAATACACCCAGCCTACAAATGGCGGAAAACTCTAATCAGGTAAGAATTCAAGATCACGTAACAGTAGTTGGATATCCAGCAGCAGCTGATGACTTTGATAACAACATCTTGAGTAGGGGATCGTTTTTTGAAGCTTCGTTTACTGATGGTAGAATTTCAGCGAGAAGAAACCTGGCTAGCGGAACACCTATTCTCCAAATCAGTGCCCCAGCAACAAATGGTAATTCTGGCGGACCTGTTCTTAATAACCAAGGTGAGGTGATTGGTATGCCTACATTTACCTTATCGTCTAATGGTCAGCAGGTATCTGGCTTCACTTTTGTTATCCCTACAAATACAATTATGGAGTTTGTTAGACAGGCAGGTACTACTAATGAGCAAGGAGTAGTTGATGAGGTTTACCGCGAGGGGCTTGAATTATTTTTCAATGGTCAATATCAAGAAGCGATCGCTAGGTTTGAAGAAATCAGAAATCTCTTTCGACCGCATTCTGAAGCAGATCGGTTAATTCAGGAAAGTCAGCAAGCAATTAGTACAGGAAGAGGAAGTTCAAGTACGAACCCAACCCCAAGCCCAACACCAACGAATTCTCCAACTCAGATTTCTAGTGGTAATAGCGGCTTAAATAACTTTCTTCGTAATATTCCTCCTTGGGGAGTTCCATTACTAATTGCTTTACTAGTGGGAATTCCATCTGTAGTATTATTGATGCGTCGAAATCGCATATCGAATCAATCTAATCAGTCTACCTACGGTAACGACTACCCACCACCTAACACACCACCAGCCTCACCGCCACCGCAACCATCGCCGATTCCTCATTTCTCGACGCAGCCGCAAAATTTCGGTAGTGGAAGCTACACTGTGCCGAATGTACAATCTTTTCCGTCTACTGTACGCGAAGGATTCGGTAACGACACAACTTTTACAACTCAAGTCACACATTTTGGTTCACTTACTTGCACCTCAGGGATACTTGCTGGAAAAACGTTTCCTATTCCTCCTGAAGGACTTTCTATAGGACGCGATCGCACTTGTCAGGTGGTGATTGACGATCCTCGCATTTCAAAAGAACACTTGTGGATTGGATTGCGAAATAATTCTGTCATAGCAATAGATAAGAAATCTAGCAATGGCACTTTCTTAAACAAAACAGGATATCAACGAATTAATGAGGTTTTTCTCAAGCCAGGCGATGAATTAATCCTAGCGGATGGAGTTGTCAAATTCCTTTATAATGCACCCTCAAGCACAGTATCAAATCAAACAATCACTGCTGTAAAACAGAACGGCGATCGCACGGTAGTAGAAACAGCCAGACTTGGTACGATTACGTTTACATCAGGAGCATTAATAGGACAAAAATTTGAGATTCCGCCAACAGGACTTTGTATAGGACGCGATCGCCAAGCTCAAATTGTCATTGACGATCATCGAGTATCTAAGCAACACCTGTGGATTGTACCGCGTGATGGTCGCGTAGCTGTTGTCGATAAGGGATCGACCAATGGTGCTTATCTCAATCAACTAAGTTCTGAACGAATTAAAGATGTTGTTCTCAATTCTGGAGACACAATTATTCTCTGCGAAGGAGATGTGGCGCGGTTCCAGTACCAAGATGACAAAACGACAATTGAGAATAAACCAGCACTCGCATTGCAACCATCTCAGAATGGCACCACAAGAACATAATACCTGCTGTATGTCAACTCAAAAGTAGAAATTAAAACTTGCTGGAGATACGGGTGATGATAGGCAAGATACTAGGCGGACGTTACCGAGTTACTGAAATCCTAGCTGCGGGAGGTTTTAGCGAAACCTATGTTGCTGAAGATATTCATCGACCGCATTATCCCAAATGTGTTGTTAAGCATCTCAAACCTGCTAGTAGCGAACGTGGCTTGCTAGAAAGTGCGAGACGATTGTTTAAATCAGAAGCAGAAACGCTGGAACAGTTGGGTAAAAACGCTCAAATTCCTACTTTATTTGCTTATTTTGAAGAAAATCAAGAATTCTACCTAGTACAAGAATTTATCAATGGCAATACCCTAAGTGAGGAATTAATCTCTGGTCAGCCTTGGTATGAAAGTCAAGTTTTGCAACTGTTGCAAGAAGTCTTAGGAATTCTGGTATTTGTACACAGTTATAAACTGATTCATCGAGATCTCAAGCCTAGCAATTTGATGAGAAGAAAGGAGGATAACCGATTAGTTTTAATTGACTTTGGTTCAGTTAAGCAAGCCTGGATGCAAGTTGCAGCAATGCCAGAACAAACTGGTGCAACGATCGCGATCGGCACTCCTGGTTATATGCCTACAGAACAGGGACGGGGAAAACCGCGCCCTAACAGCGATATCTATGCACTGGGCATCATTGCTATTCAAGCCATTACTGGGCTACATCCTTCCCAATTAGAAGAAGATGTTGATACAGGTGAAATGCTTTGGCAACATCAGGCGCAGATCAGTAATGAGCTAGCAGCAATCTTATCAAAAATGGTGCGCTATCATTTCAAAGAACGCTACCAAACAGCAGCAGAAGCACTACAAGCACTCCAACTCATCATTAACCGAGACAAAATCCACTCGGATACTGTAGTTGTACCATTACCACTCCATACGTCTCAAACACCTGATTCCTCTCAAAAAGCCATTCTAGTTGCTAGTGTCAATTCATCAGTACAGGCAAAAATTCCAACACCCTCTACTGTCATCACTGCTGAACCACCACAAAAACTTAATTCGCTGCAACTGACAGTTCTTTCATCGCCAACATCATCAAATAAAGAAGCAAAGCCAGAGGTAACAACAGTCAATCAATCACTCACTCAAATTAAACTGCAGAAAAATTATCTTGCTACCCTCTTACACAGGCCATATCATTTGTGGTTTGGAGCAGGAATTACTGCTGCAGTGATGAGTATGGTTGCTGGTTATACTGTATTTTGGCAACCACGAGCAATGAGCCATCAAGCACTAGAGCAACTGCAGGCTTTAAAAAACCAAGGAAATTACCAAGAGTGTGCGAATCAAAATCCTACACTACCTAAAGATTCTATTTTCTTTATTCAAGCACAAGCAATCATTCAAGAATGTCAGTTGGCTGAAGCGCAAAACTTAGCAACTAATCGCAGTTTTCAAGCCGCGATCGCCGCAGCTAGTAAAATCCCTCAAGACGCTGCAAATTATCAACAAGCCCAGCACTCAATTGGGCAATGGTCTAACAATATTCTTGACGTAGCCCAAAATCAATATCAGTTTGGCAACCTCAACGAAGCGATCGCGATCGCTAAAGTTATTTCTGCAGATAGCCCAGTTCATAGCAAATCTCAAGCCGCAATTCAGCAATGGCAGCAAGAATGGGGAAAAAATACTTCTCACTGGCAAGCAGCACAAAAAGCTTTAGAGCAAAAGAATTGGCAAGCGGTTCTTGACGAAGTTGCAAAAATGGATAGTACTTCTTATTGGCAAGCAAAAATTCAGCCAATTGTTAAGGAAGCAGAAACTCAGATTGCTGCAACTAAACCCAAGCCTCAAGTTGCAAGAACAACGCGATCGCCAGTGACTTCTGCTGCAACCAACACTACACGCAATCGCACCATCACTCGTACGTCTAGACAGCCAACCCGTATTACCCGTTCTACCACTCGTACCTCCAGACAACCAACGCGCTCAAGTTCTAAACCCCGAACAGCTGCTAAACCTGCAAATCCTACCCGTACCAAACCTTCTGGATGGAAAGTAGAAACTCGGTAAACAAGGCTTAATCCGCTACACCCTATAAATTACACAAAATCTCTTTAAACCTCTTATTATCTTTGCGACCTAGCCTAACGCCTGCGGCTAACGGCAACCCCTACAGGGAATGTGTACTTTGTGGTTCATTTCTTCCTACTTTTACGTAAATTCCTCAACTCAAAACTTTCTTAATTGTTATGTCTCCAAAAAAACTTTTAATTCACCTGAGTGCTTTACTCATAGCGCCAATTTCTGTTTTTCCTAATCCTGCAAGTGTTTTATCTTACCCAGATTCTCAATTCAACCAACTAATAGCTCAAAATTCTCAGCAATTTGCAATCAACCAAGTAAAAACACCTTCTTGGCAAAAAGGAACTGTTAATTTATATACGATTGGCTCGGAACAAAATGGGCACTCTCTTCCCGTGCGTGCGATCGCCTTTAGTCCTAATGGTCAATTTCTGGCAAGTGGGAGTGCTGATAAAACAATTAAAATTTGGAATTTACAAGCGCAAACTTTAGAACATACCCTGACTCAGAATACTGCGCAAATCAACTCAGTTGCCTTTAGTCCAGATGGCAAATTTCTGGCAAGTGGACATCTTGATGGCAGCGTTAAATTATGGAACTGGAGGAAAGGAACTCTCCTGAAAACTTTAGCTCGACATTCAGATATTGTGACGTCTGTAGTTTTTAGTCCTGATAGTCGAACTCTTGTAAGTAGTAGTGGCGACAAACGAATTAAATTATGGAACGTCGAAACTGGAGATCTGCGCTGCGAAATTGCTAGTAAGCAATGGATTACTGCAATTAGCTTTAGTCCAGACGGCACAACTCTTGCCAGTAGTGGTTTAGGTAAAACTATTGATTTGTGGAATTCAGACACTGGTAAATTGCTGCGCGTTCTTGGCAAGGACACAAAGCCGATATATTCCATGACCTTTAGTCCAAACGGTCAAACACTTGCTAGTGGTAGTGGAGACACGACTATTAAACTATGGGATGTGCAAACAGGAAAAGTACTCCGCACATTCACAGGACATTTACAAGAAGTGACTTCAATTGCTTTTAGCCCAAATGGTCAGTTTCTAATTAGTGGTAGTTGGGACAAAACTGTAAAATTGTGGAATATCAAAACTGGACAAACAATCCGCGACTTTCTGGAAAATACCCAGCGCATTCTAGCTGTTGCTTTTAGCTCAGACGGAAAAACTTTTGCTAGCGTCAGCGGTGACAGAACGATCAAAATCTGGCGATCGCGAAATTAAATACTTTGATAACACGATCATCTAATCAATTGTGCCGCAGCATTAAAAAACTGACGACATAGCCCTCGCGTTACCAATAGTGCGGTCATTAAGTTGGCGAAGGCAAGAATAAACAAAACTAAGATTTGGTATGATGCCGCATCAAGCGGATCGACACCACTCAGCAGTTGACCTGTAATGATTCCTGGCAGAGTTACAATTCCCACGACTGTCATTTGATTCAAAATTGGTATGAGTCCAGCTTTGATGGCATCTCTACGGTACTGTGCGACAGCTTGTTGGGGAGTTGCGCCTAAACTTAAATGCGTTTCAATTTCTAAGTGACTCGCATTAATCGTACTGACAAGGCGTTCTCCGGCGATCGCTGCGCCGTTAATTGCACTACCGAAGACAATTCCGGCAAGAGGAATGAGATACTGTGGTTCATACCATCGCAGGGGTTGAATAATGAGCAAATTTGTGTAAGCTAACGTGACAGCAGTACTCAAAAAAATTGCTCCCCAGACTAACGGTAAAACCAAAGGAATCTTTTTACTAATGCGATTGCGAGCAACAATTGCAGCAATTGTGAGCATCACTGCTAAAATCGCCAAAACAGCCCACAGATTGTCTATTGCAAAGACAAATGCTAGAACATACCCAACTACCAACAATTGCAGAATCGTTCTTCCTGCAGCGATCGCGATATTCAACTCTAAACCAATTCTTTCCCAAGCAGATAACCCAATGGCGATCGCAATTAATCCCACTGCTAAAACTAAATCGAGTAAATCTAAGCTAATTAAACCTGTTGATGCCATAGTTTTCTTTAATAGGGGCGAGGAGTGAGGGGCGAGGAGTGAGTTTTGAATTTTGAGTCCTAAAGAGTTTTGAGTTCTCAGTTTTGTTAGCGTAGCGGTGCGTGAGCACGTTTTGAATCAAAAAAAGTTTTATAACTCAACACTTCACGACTTTCTTAAACCCCTAATCTCTCCAATATGAAACAACTCACCAGATTTTTCATTCTAAAAGCTTAAAAGAAGCCGAAACCGGATTTTCTTGTAGCACGACATTTGATTTGATATTTTCAAGATTAAATACTTATGGATCTAAGCGTGAATATCCCTCCTCTAGACTTAGTGCGGCAGTATACAACGATAGAAGCAGAAGTAAGTGATGCTGTTTTAAAAGTTTTGGCTTCTGGTGGTTATATTGGTGGACCTTCAGTAAAGGGCTTTGAACAGCAATTTGCGGCTTATACAGATGCTGCAGAATGTGTGGCGTGTAATTCAGGTACTGATGCGTTGTTTTTGGCACTCAAAGCTTTAGACATTGGTTCAGGCGATGAAGTGATTACCTCACCGTTTACTTTCTTCGCAACGACTGAAGTGATTACAGCAGTTGGTGCAACGCCAGTTTTTGTGGATATTGACGCTGCAACTTTTAATCTTGATGTTGCAAAAGTAAAGGCTGCAATTACGAGTAGAACTAAAGCAATTATGCCTGTTCACTTGTTTGGACAGCCTGTAGATATGACTGCGGTGATGGAAATTGCGCAAGCACGTAATTTAGCCGTGATTGAAGACTGTGCCCAATCTACAGGGGCGATGTGGGCAGGGCAAAAAGTAGGTAGTATTGGGCACATTGGTTGTTTTAGTTTTTACCCAACAAAGAATTTAGGTGCGTGTGGTGATGGTGGGGCAATTACGACAAATGACTCTGCGATCGCAGCGAGAATCCGCATGTTACGCGAGCATGGTAGTCAAACACGCTACATCCATGAAGAAATTGGTGTCAATAGTCGATTGGATGCGATCCAAGCCACTATTTTACAAATTAAACTTCGCTATCTTGACCAGTGGAACGAACAACGTCGAGCGATCGCCCAGCGTTATCACGAATTTCTTGCACATATTCCTACAGTTGCGATTCCACACGAACTTGAGGGCGGTGTTGGCGTATGGAACCAGTACACAATTCGGATAGCGAAGAATGACAGCAGCTATCGCGATCGCGTCCGCCAGATGCTGCAAGAACGCGGTGTCAGTTCAATGGTGTATTACCCGCTTGCTTTACATTTACAACCTGTCTATAAAAATCTCGGTTATCAACCAGGAAGCTTGCCAGTTTCAGAACAAGCTAGCCATGAGGTCATATCTGTGCCAATGTTTCCAGAAATGACAATCGAGCAGCAAGATCAGGTAATTTATAGCTTGAAAGATTGTCTCACAAACTAGAGGGCAGGGATCGGGGAGCAGAGGGTAGGCGGGTAGTAAAGAACAATAACAATTAAATCTCTCCCACACTCCCATACTCCTACTCTACAACGCTCCCACTAATCACTAGTCACTAGCCACCGACTGCTAATTACTTAGTTATAACTCTACGCTAATACCCCACTTCGGTGAGTAGCTAAAGCATCAACTAAACTACGCACAGCAGCAATCATCGCGACTTCGCTGTTAAGTTGGTTGATTGCAGAACCAACACCAACACCCGCAGCCCCAGCAGCGATCGCCAGCGGTGCAGTCACACTCGAAATTCCAGAAGCACACAGTACCGGAACTGATACGGCACGAGAAATTTCGTAAGCAGCTGCCAAAGTAGGTGCAGCTTTTTCAATCAGTCCTAGAGTTCCTGGATGCGCTGGTTGAGTGCTAGTTCCACCTTCAGTTTGGATAATGTCAGCCCCAGCTTCGACGAGTTCTTCGGCTAGTTGTACTTGCTGATCGAGTTCCAGAATATGGGGAACAGTAACAGATAATGTGATCTGCGGTAGAAGCGATCGCGTAGCTTGTGTTAACTCCAGTACTTCTGCTGCTTCAAAACGCCGTCCTTGAGCATAGAAACTATCAAAGTTACCAATTTCGATTAAATCAGCCCCAGCTTCTACTGCAACAACAAACTTTTCTGGTTCAACTGCAGATATACAAACTGGTAGATTTGTCAAGCTGCGTGCTAGCTTTACTAGTTCAGCATCAGCAGCAATATCAACAAAAGTCGCACCACCGCGATCGGCAGCAATTACGGTAGCAGCAACTCGCTGAGAATCAAAGTTATTTAAGCCACTGATAATTTTGAGGACGCGTCTTTGTTCAAAGGCACGTTGCATTTCAGGATGCATTGTCATGATTTATCCGACACAGCTACAAAAAAGTTACGCTATATTGTGACATTCCTCAGCAGTTAGAAGCTAGGGGCAATAGTGAAAAATGACAGGTAGCCAGGATAAACCAACATATCCTAACGCTTGTAGCAGTTGTTTTAGCTTGATCAATCGGTTTCTTAGTGAGAGTACTACAATTTGGCAGCGAAGTTTCAGCCCGTTCTGAACCAACCTTACTAGATTTGGGAATTGCGACAAGCCTACTGCATGGCTTCGCTTACCGCAGCAGGAGGAATCAGTGGCTATGCCAAAGTCAAACCAAAAATCTCTCTAGCTTAGCTGTTACAGCAATTACTGTCGCGCTCATGCCACCAATTTGTGTTATTGGCTTAGGTTTGTCTCAAGCAGATTGGTCACTTAGCTTAGGTGCAACTCTTCTGTACCTGACCAAGTTACTAGGAATTACCCTCTCGTGTATGCTAGTCTTTTTAACCACAGGTTGTATCTCACTACATCACGGGCGTAAAGCTCTCAGACAAACAATAATTTTTACCAGTCTACTTCTAATTCGCTTGGGTGGGAGCTTTATAAGATTGGTGCAGCGAGCCGAATTAGAAGCCCTCATACAGCAAGTGCTAGTGAACCGCACAATTACCTTCTTTGCGAGTGGAATTAATTAGCAGTGATGTCAACTGGGTAACTCAACCTCCTGAAGCCCGCTTGAATGTCCTGCGAGCAGGAACTTTAACACCAAACCAAGTTCGGCTTTGAGAAGATTTTGTCGCCAAAGAAACAGGTCAACGCTTCACCTTAATTTTTGTAGTTAGTCAAATTGAAGAAATCAGGGGAGGAAATGATGAACAATCTCCGACGGCGACTGAGTAATTCTTTTATAATTCGCTTTCTTCTATTATTTGCCTTTGGTTGGGCACTTTTACAGCTTCTAGTTTATTTTGAAACAGTGATTGTCATTTTCACATTTGCAGCCATTTTAGCTGCTTTATTAAACTATCCTGTTCGCTGGTTGCGACGTTTTTTACCCCGCACAGCTGCCGTTATTTTAGTTTTCTTGGTAAGTCTCTTAATAGTTATTGCTTTAGCAATCACTCTCGGTTTTGCAATACTGTCTCAAGGACAACAATTAATTAATAGAGTTCTTGAAATTAGTAACTCTGTAGGCTTTTCGTTAGAACAATTAGAGGCTTTCTTACAAACTCGTAATCTCCAACTAAATCTAGATGCTATTGGAGAGCAGATCAGAAATTTTGCCTTATCGGGCATTACTTATATTCTCAACCTTTTAGGAACTTCACTAACCAATTTTATCAATTTTGTTTTAATTGCAGTTGTCACTCTTTTTATGCTGCTAAACGGAAAAAATGTTTGGCGTTTTGTGTTGAAAACTGTACCTGAAAGGTCACGCCAACACTTTGCTGATACAGTTGAGGAAAAGCTTTTAGGTTTTTTTAGAGGGCAATTAATTTTAATGTTATTTCTATCAACCTCTACTTTCTTAGTTTTTATCTTGCTCCAAGTTCCTTCCCCTTTAGTTTTATCCTTAATAATTGGAGTTATTGATGCAGTCCCAGGAATCGGTGCGACTTTAGGAATTGGTACTGTTTTTTTTATTTTATTAACTCAAGATGTTTTGCTTGCTTTCAAAGTCCTAGCAGCCTCAATTATACTTCAGCAAATCCAAGATAATTTAATTTCGCCGCGAGTCATGCAAAACTCAGTCGATGTTAACCCTGTAGTTACATTTTTTGCTTTATTAGTCGGAGCAAGAATTGCTGGGCTGTTAGGTATTTTTCTAGCTGTTCCAGTTGCTGGTTTGATTGTCAGTTTGTTAGAAATTGATGAATTGAAAGGAGAATAGAGAGTCGCAGCTAACTTATGGCAGTTTGTAATATGTCATTAATAATATTTTTTAATGACGCTCAAGTAGATTAAATGGCAGATTAGAAACTCTTAAGTGTAAAAGTAAAAATATAGCTACGATCAAGCATTAGCTTTACGCTACGCTTACCTAAATTGAATGCTTCATGCAGCTCAATTTATTTTTACCTATATTGAAATACTTCCACCTAAAGACAGGTGGCGGCTTCTCTCTGGGGAGAGTTGTTTGCGTATGTGCATTACCCAAAAATAAAAACGCGGATAGCAGATTATTCCTGATATTTGAGCAACTACGTAGTGAGTACCAGCGATAATCAGCCGAATTAGCGGCTTATCCTGATTGAGGTTAGCGAGAAATCTTGGTTTTCTAGATTCAACTAACGAAATCGCTCCCATCAACCTCAAGAAATTGCAACCTAAACAACTGACGCAGAAATCCTAAGATGCCAAAGTGGATTAGCCGCACAATTTATACATTAAGCGGGACAACGTTTAGGCTCATTCTCTTAATGGCTGGACTACTCATGCTGTGGGGAATGCTGGCACCACTCAGTACAATTGTTTGGTGGCTTAACCAAACTGCCGAGAGTTTAAATTTGGCAGAAGAAGAAAAGCCGGATGTGCTACGTAAAGCTTCTATCACTTCCACCTCAGCCATCAATTGCTATATTGTGTTTTTGCCTGGTGTCGGGAACTTTTCACCCGATCAGATTACGCCTGGTGAAAAGTATTTTATCTATCAGCTTGCACAACGCCATTCTCAGTGTGTTGTTGTACGAGATGTGTTTCCTTACTCGGTATTTAACCAAGATCTTGGTAGTCAAGAATTATTAACTCCGTTGTGGGAAGCATCAAAAGAAAGCGATGGAATACTGCGTAATGTTTTAGTTCAAGTTCGTAATTTGTGGCGGTTTGCAATTTCTGCTGACGATCGCTATGGTCCAATTTATAACTTAAGCATTGCTCATACGATCGTAGACCGCATGAATGCGGCATATCCGATCGCGCAATCTGATAGACCAATTAACTTAATTTTGATTAGTACGAGTGGTGGAACTCAAGTTGCCCTAGGTGCGACGGCTCACCTAAATGAATGGATCAATGCCCGCTTAACGGTAGTGTCGATCGGTGGCACATTTGAGGGCAGAGCCGGATTTAACGACGCAGAACACGTTTATCATCTGCAAGGAGATCGCGACTGGATTGCCGATCTTAGTCGAGTGGTCTTTCCCGCCCGCTGGAGTTGGACTGTGGGTTCTCCAGTGAATCAAGCCCGACGGCAAGGGCGTTACACTGTTTGCATTATTGGTTCTTACGAACACAGTGGAGCCGAAGGATATTTTGGCAACGAAATTTCACCTCATGGCATACCTTATGTTAAGCAAACTATTGAGCAAGTCGATCAACTACCGATCTGGTCTATCGACCAACCCCTAATTTCCCAATGCCCTGTTCAGAAAATCTCTGAAAAGTGAAGAGTGAGTATTTATGCTCAAAAGAAAAGTGGTGTTATCGACAAATTAAATAAATTACGACTTGTTATCCTTTTGACTTAAACTGCAACCTAGCCCGTCTGGCGCATGATGAAAAAATCAGGTTAACAATGCTAGAGGCGTTAGCGAAGCTCGTGCATTAGGAGGCTTGCGCTTTAAAGACTAATGGTTGCGAGCCAAGTCGTTTGAGTTCAATTCATCTCAGCTAGATAATGCTCCTAGCTAAACATTTTTTACCCAAAATCGTATGACAGTCCTTAAAGTGTCATTCAGCCTACTGCTAGTTTAGGTGAAGCGGATGTACACTTCAAATTGTGTGAGGAGTAATACGAACAAAAAAGCTCTTGGGGTCGAAACACGGCAAGACTCCCAAGAGCTTTTTTCACAACATAGCCTTAACAACGCAATTGCTTGTTGATTGCAATTTGTTGTCTATCAATAAAGATGATTAGCAACTAGGCGGCAAACTACTGGGGCAGCGGCATATCGGTTGCATCAGTTGAATATCCTTCAGAAGTACCATGACCAACTGCCAAGCGATCGCTTTGTACAGCACCTTTTCCTGAACGATAAACAAGCTCAACTGCTTGTCGCAAGGCTTCTACGCGGTCCGTTGTGACATTTTGGGGAGGTATGAGATTAAATATACCCAAGCGTTCTAGTCGGAGCTTAATCTTGTCAGTCGCACCAACGATAAAGACTTGGCGCCCTTGATCAACCGCATCTTTAATGGCATTTTCGATTGCCAATGAAGCTGTTACACCTAATATTGGTACATCACTTAAATCTAGAATGAGAACATCGTGGTCTTGCATTGCAGTATGTTCGCGGGCGATCGCTTTCGACAATCCAAAAATCATTGGTCCACTTAGGTAGAACAGCAATACGCGATTATTGGCTTGCTCAAGTAACTGCTTTTCTTCGGGATTGAGAACAATATCATCATCCGTATCACTAATTACTTTGACATCTTTCTCGCGGTATTGCGAAAGTCGTTCGATCGTAAGGATATTTGCAATAAATACACCAACTCCCACTGCGACAATCAAGTCAACAAATACAGTGAGGAACAATACCCCGTACATAATCAGCGTTCCTTTCACAGAAACGTGATGCGCGCGCTTGAGGAAACTCCAATCAAGAATATCAATTCCCACCTTCAGCGCAATTCCTGCAAGTACTGCCATTGGAATCGGTTGTGTTAAACTTGCTGCCCCTAATACGACAACGAGTAAAATGATTGCACGAGTTAATCCTGATACTGCTGTTCTCGCACCAGCTTGAATATTAACCACCGTACCCATCGTTGCGCCTGCGCCTGGTAAGCCCCCGCATAGCCCAGAAACCATGTTGGCAATACCTTGACCAATAAGTTCTTTATCAGAGTTGTGTTGCGTGCGTGTAATGCTATCTGCAATCACAGCGGTGAGTAGAGTATCAATACAGCCCAGCATCCCTAACACGACACCATCGATTGCCATCGTTGTTATTTGTCCGGCACTAAAGACGGGCATTTGCAATTGTGGCAATCCTGTAGGAATCTCACCGATGCGGCGGATATCAACTCCTTGAAAGAAGATTAAAGATACCACTGTTCCGACAATCAATGCAACAAGTTGCGGTGGGACAATGCGCTTAAATTTGCGTGGCATGAAAAACAGAATTGCCAAACTCAGCGCCCCTAATATGGCTTCGGCAGGATTAATATTTGACAACAACTGCGGTAAGCTTTGCACTGTACCAAGGACGCCACCTTTGGGAGCCGCTTGTCCTACAAAGGGAGCAATCTGCAAAATAATTAGGATCACTCCAATACCGGACATAAAGCCTGAAATCACGCTATAGGGCATTAACGTGATGTATTTCCCTAGCTTGAATATACCAAAGAGGATCTGAAACAACCCCGCCAGCATGACGACAGTAAACGCCATTGCCAAGCCATTTTCTGGATCTCTCGCGACCAGAGTTGCGATAATCCCAGTTATAACTACGGTCATTGGGCCGGTTGGCTCAGAAATCAGCGTCGGTGTACCGCCAAATAGTGCCGCGAAAAAGCCGACGCAAACAGCACCATAAAGCCCTGCCTGCGCACCTGCGCCTGAGGCAACGCCGAATGCCAATGCCAGAGGCAATGACACAATTGCAGCAGTGACTCCACCGAATAAATCACCGCGTAAGTTGCGAAAATGGATACGATTGGTTAATTGCATTCTTAGGCTATGTTATGGATGAATCAAAGTGTTTCTATGCAAGTATCAAACAAGAAATACACAGAACTTCTTGCACTATTTACGCATGATTAAATGTATAAATAGTTGACTCGGATAAGCTAAAAAATCACAAGCTAAAACGTGCTAGTAAAAGTAGTGAGTATGCTCCTTAAGGAATAAAAGAATATGCTCAAGCGGTACGTTAAACAATAGAATACAGCTTTTACTGCAGATTTAGTTAAGTCTATGTCACTAATTATTAAAGGAATATTAAATCTTGTAAATAGATAAATCTCTATGGATTTTAGTTATAGTACAAACAAAATTTAACTATAATTTAAATTAATGATTTTCATTAAATAGAAAGTTCAGTGAATAATCAAGTTTAACAACTTGGTGCATTGTGGATGCGTGCAATGACAGCCGCGACCAAATGGTTATGCAATCTAAATTGCAGTAGCGATCGCACTTAAGCGCAAATCTCTCCTATGCTGGTAGAAGTCAGAGTTAATAGCTGTAAGAACCGATGACGAATCCGCGTGTATTGTGCCTAGGGGAAATTTTATTCGATTGCCTTGCCGATCAAATTGGGCGATCGCTTGAAGAAGTCGAATCATGGACACCATACCCTGGAGGCGCACCGGCAAATGTCGCGTGTAGTTTAGTCAAGTTGGGCACGCCATCAGGATTTGTGGGTTGTGTAGGCGAAGACGAACCTGGAAATGCACTTGTGCAGCTATTACAAGATGTAGGTGTGGATACGACAGGAATACAACGTCACTCTACCGCGCCGACGCGACAGGTTTATGTAGTACGTTCAGAATCAGGCGATCGCACGTTTGCTGGCTTTGGTGAGTTCAAAACTGAAGAATTTGCAGATACGTACCTGCAAGCCGATAAGTTACCTGTTCAGCTATTTGAAAACGCAGATTTCCTTGTGCTAGGAACTTTGGAACTAGCTTATCCTGAAAGTCGTGCTAGTGTGTTTCGTGCTTTGGACTTGGCAGAAGAGTACAATGTCAAAGTTATCTTAGATGTAAACTGGCGTCCGGTATTTTGGGATAGTGAAGAGACTGCAGTGCAAATTATTCCCAAACTCTACGATCGCATCGATTTTCTTAAGCTGTCTGAAGAAGAGGCTGAATTGTTGTTTAATACTCTTGATCCAGGAGCAATTAACTATCGTCTGGAATCGATTGAAGGCGTATTAATCACTGCAGGTGAAAATGGCTGTGCTTATTGTTTAGGAGAAAATGAAGGTAAAGTACCAAGTTTTCCTGTCAAAGTTGTCGATACAACAGGTGCAGGAGATAGTTTCCTAGCAGCATTTGTTCACCAGCTAAATCAACAAGGTATCAGTAGCTTGCAAGATTCAGATGTTGCCAAATATGTTGTGAAGTATGCCAATGCAGCAGGGGCATTAACAACAACAAAACCAGGCGCGATCGCCTCACAACCAAGCAACACCGAAGTAGAATCTTTTCTCGCAACTAACTCAATTGACTCCGAAAGCGATTCACACTAACCGTTAGTAAAACGACAACAAAAGTGAAGAGCGCAAGTACATGAGGGAATAAAATATCTATACCAACGCCTTTGAGCAGAATCCCGCGTGAGATGGCGACAAAGTGACGTAGGGGATTGAGTAGGGAAAGGTATTGAAAGAAAACTGGCATACTTTCAATCGGTGCGATCGCCCCTGAAAGTTGAATCAGCGGTAAATTGATAAAGAACGAAGTTAAGACTACTTGTTGCTGGTTTTTTGCCAAAGTCGCTAACATCAAACCAACACCAATTCCTACAAATAGATAAAGTCCCCCAAGCGCTAGAAATAACAATAAGCTCCCTTGTAGGGGTACTCTAAAAACGATACGAGCCACACTGAGTGCTAATATTATATCTCCCATCAAAAGTACAAATAATGGGGCAATTTTTGCTAATAGAATTTCCCAAGCATCAGCAGGAGTCATGAGTAATTGTTCAAGCGTTCCTGAATCTTTTTCACGCACCAATGTAGTAGAGGAAACAAGCGTACTCGTGAGTGTAATGACAGTTCCTAGTACTCCTGGAACTAAAAACCAACTACTCAATAACCCAGGATTGTAGAAAAAAACACTTTGTGCTTGTACCAGAGGTGGTGCAGGATTTTCATCTAAACTACGGCTGTACTGGTTAATAATCTGAGCAGCATAACCGCTAGCAATTCCTGCTGTATTTGCATCAACTCCATCAATAAAAATTTGTACTTCAGCCGTTTTATTTTGTGCTAAGTCTCGATTAAATCTTGGAGGAATCACTAACCCTGCTGTAATTTGCCCCAGGCGCACTTGTTGAGCAATCTCCTCTTGACTGAGACTATAATTGTGAGGAATAAAGATTTGGTTTTCTGTTAAGGCAGCAACTAACTCGCGGCTTTCATAAGTATTCGCATAGTCTACGATTCCTAGTTTCAGGTTTTGCACATCCGCATTCAGTGCAAAGCCAAAGATCAGAAGTTGTATTGTTGGTGGAAAAAGTAGTAAAAAAAGGAGTTGTTTATTTCTTAATATCTGATTAACTTCTTTAATACATAATGCCCAAAAACGACTTTCTAGAAGATACTTGATAAGTTTCATTTTTTAAAACTAATTGATTGATTGAACTCATTTTTGTTTCACCTTGATAACAATCTTAAATTATTTACCAAAATATCTGTTTATTACTTTTCTTTGCTTTTTTATGGTTTGCTCTAGAACAAATATAATAACATTTATCAATTTAGTTCTTTAAGTAAAAGCATCCTTTTATCATTTCTTATGGAATTATCTTTTCTATACAGGAGTTGAACTACAAGCTTCATCTGCCATATAAGTGAGAAATGACACGCTGTACCTCATCGGAAGTTAATACACTAGGCAAGTAGCGCGATCGCTTCGCTCGAACTGCATCAATACCCACTAACTCTTGTTGCAAGACAACTTGGTAAAGGAAAATGATGGCATTGAGTGCTTGGTTCTAAGTGGTTGCTGCGACTTGTTCGTTTACTGCCAAATGCGTTAAGAACTGCGTTACCTCGGCTGTACTCATCTCGTTAGGATGGGCGAATCCAGTAAACCTAGGTTTTCTTAGTGCTATGGGAGTAATGCTTGACTCGAATTGCATCACGTACTTGGTCGAGCAGCTTTCGGGGACAAGGCTCCATAAGATAGTTCTATAATTTTGTATAAAATATATCTGAATGGTACAAATATATTACTGAGATTGCTTAGGCAGATACACGGTACTTTGTTGTAGATCCAACCTAATTGAGGGAAATACACAGCAGTCTTGCTGTAGTTCTACCCATGTAAGATGGATCTACAGCAAGCGATTCATTCATTCCGCCCAAACTGGAAGATCTACAGATAAACTCTGTACAATAAATTGTTAGACTGCACTCT
Organism: Gloeocapsopsis sp. IPPAS B-1203; assembly: GCF_002749975.1. Taxonomy (NCBI): domain Bacteria; kingdom Bacillati; phylum Cyanobacteriota; class Cyanophyceae; order Chroococcidiopsidales; family Chroococcidiopsidaceae; genus Gloeocapsopsis; species Gloeocapsopsis sp. IPPAS B-1203. The sequence continues at coordinate 35,635 of NZ_PEIG01000026.1, forward strand.
ATCTCTAGAGTTTGTAAAGTTTTGTAGTTAGATTGAGAAAATACAGCAGTGTGGCGTGATGAAGGTATCAGATAGCAAATTTGCTAGTGAGAGGATGTTTTAAAAGTAGGGTGTTTTGTAAGAAAGCTCACAAAGCTTAGGCTGAGATTTGTAGAAACCAGCACCTTGTGAGCGAATGACTAAAGCATACCGTAGCAATCTGACGTGGGAACAGTG
>NZ_PEIG01000027.1 GCF_002749975.1 Gloeocapsopsis sp. IPPAS B-1203
CCAAAGTCTCTAGAACCCCACCCCCAAACATAAGAGTTAGGTCACGATAGAGCAAGCGTTTCAGGCATCGCTCGCTTCAGGTTGTAATAAAAGCTATTACAAATCAGCTCGAAAAATGGCTCGGTATCAATAAAGGCATCTGTTATAAAACCAAGAAGCACCTTTTTAAAGTCAAAGCCGAGACAGATGCAGCTCACTTAGCACCCCGACTTGGGAACAAGTTTTATCCCCGACTTCTCCGCGCAGAGCGCATTCAGGAGTCATGTTATTGCGATCGCCTGCATTTGTCTTGGTTGCCAGCTAGGAGATTCGAGATGTTCCAGGAGTCCGAAAATCAGTTCGTCGCATCACAAAAACCTTGCACTGATCGCAACCAAGCAAATGCTCATTTAGAAGCACTGGGTTATCAACCAGGGAATGCAGTTTACATCAGAGCATTTTTATCGAAAGAAGATCCCCGCTATGCTCCCAACACTGGACGTAAAGCCGATCGCTTGAACTGGGAGCAAGTAGAACGTTGGCAAGCACAAGGATATGGCGTTTACATCGTGGTGAATGGTGGGGGACATAAAGACGAAGACGTCAAGTCCTGCCGTGCGATCTTCTGTGAATTTGACGATCGCCCCATTGAAGATCAAATTAATTTTTGGCAAAACTTGGGGATACCGGAACCTTCATTACAAATTGCTACCCGCAAGTCAGTCCACACATATTGGGTATTTGACAAACCGATCGCCGTGGAACAATGGCGAGAATTGCAAACGGCTCTCCTCACCTATACTGGTTCCGACCCAGCATTGAAAAATCCCAGTCGAGTGATGAGACTGGCTGGTTCTTACCATATTAAACCTGGGTGCGAACCAGTACGCTGCAACATCATTCACTGTGGAGACAAGCGTTATAGCTACGAGGAGCTACGCGCTGCTATTCCACTACCAAAACTGCCAGCGACTAAACTGCCACTGTTGCAACCGATTTGTGGATCTACACCTCAAGGACAACGCTATGAAGATATTCGGATTCCAGTTCTTGAATCAGTCCCCCTAGAAGCGTGCCTTTCCAAGGAATCTCGCCTACTACTTGAATCTGGAGTAAATGAAGGCAGCCGCAACGTATTGGGAGCTAAATTAGCCCGCGACCTCATCGGTACTGCTAATTATCTTCAAACTATCGGGCAGCATTTTAACGGCAACCCCCAGCAAATGCTGGAAGACTACGCTAACCGCTGCACCCCACCCTTACCTGCTTCTGAGGTAGATGCGATCTGGAAGTCAGCCGAAAAAGACCGCCCTGGTCCGAGCTGTCAACCAGAAGGAGTAGAGGCTTGTGTTAAAGCATGGTACTGGAAGCAGCACGTCAAACCAAATCGACAGCAGCAAGCTACCCAGAAAAGTCATAATCAGGTTTCTGGAAGAGGATTTGGTCATGGCAACGTTGGCAATACTGGGAAACCACCCGTTACTGCTGTAACTTTGTGCGATCGCATTAAAGAAATTCTCTCGCGGCACGAAACTGAATCAGCAGTTGCCAGCGCCTTGATGGACTTAGCTACTGCTACCGGACGGACGTATAACGAGATTAACTCTCTAGCTAGGATTGTTCGGGCTGAAGGCGAACTAGCCACCGAAGTCATTGCGGCAGTCCAGTCTTTTCAAGGAATACTCACCAGTTGTCGCAAGCGATTGGATATCGGGCGCTATTTGGACAAGGCATTAGCCGATCCGCTAGTGTCTATGGCAGCAGCGATGCCCACCGCACCAGAGTACCTATTTAACACTTTTCTTGCCTCTAGTGCCTCGCGCATCGGCACGGCAGCAAGGGTTGTCATTAATTCAGAAGGTGGCTACACGCAACCCTGTATTTTCTGGACGGCTAACGTCGCCCACAGCGGTCAAGCCAAAACTCCACCCCAACAGGCAATCCTCAAACCGCTAGAGGAAATGGAAGCAGCAGCCAAAGAAATCCACGACATTCAAATGGAGGACTACGAAAATGACAAGGATGCTGAAAGCAAACCACCAGTGCGACAGCGGCGGTTGCTGAATAACGTCACCACTTCCACCAAAATTCGCATTCATGACGAAAATCCACGCGGCTTGCTGGAATATCTGGACGAGTTAGTAGCAGACTACCAACGCTTAAACCAGTATAAGAGCGGTAAGGGCGATGACTTGCAACTAGAACTATCGTTTTGGAATGGTTCTGGCGGTAATTTCGATCGTCACGATGCGCGGCTATTTTTAGGTCGCGTTGCTTTGAGCAAGACGGGAACGTACCAATGGGATACGTTGGCGCGGTTAATGGCAGACGAAGTTAACTTCATTGCCAGCGGTTACTCGTCTCGGTTTCTCTACTGCTCGATTGTCGATGCACCCGCTAGGTATCTCGATCTATTGTCTTCTCGCTCTGCCAATACTCTCAAACAGAAGTTGCAGGAGTTGTATGGGGAATTAGAAAAACTGCCCCAAACCGACTACCTACTCTCCCACGAAGCTAAAGTGCTGTTCCAGGGGTGGAACCATACTTTGGTTAATGCTGAGATTGAGGAAGTGCATTTTGGGCTGTCGCTAGTATACGCCAAGATTGAGTCTTACACTGCCCGCATTGCTTTGTGGTTGCATCTAGTTAATGCCGTGCTACAAGGCGAACAGCCGCTGCCAGTTATTAGTGGCGAGACAATGCAATACGCAATTGAAATTGCCTCGTTCTATCTATGGCAGCACAAGCTGATTCATGCACACAACGCACCTAACCGCCAGCTAGAGGGGCTTTTTCTCAAGGTACAAACTCAAGCAGAGAAGTTTTTTACTAAGTGTAGCAAGGGTGTAGGGGCATCGTTCCTCAAGACGCGGATCAATGCCCTAAAAAACTGGGCAGTAGAAAAAATTCGCTGCTCAATTTTTCAGCCGTTAGCAGCAGCAGGTCACGGTCGGATTGAAGGTGAAGGCAGCGAGATGGTCTACATCCCCAACACTCAATCAGATGCCAATGATAAAGAATTGGTGGCTGTTGGTGGTAAGTTGGTGGCATCACCAATCGCTGAAAACTTTACTAGTACTAACTTACAAACACTAATTGGTGAAATTGATGGACAAGATGCCCATATTACTTCTCAGCAGCCGAGTGAAGCAATAACTCAAGAGGGCAACGCTTACGCCTCTCCCCACCGGACAGTTGCCTCAACGGGGGAAACCCCCAAGATCACACTCGCTCACCAGACACTTCGCTCAACGGAGGACACCTCCGCACGCGAGTGTCCTCACCAATTCACCAATTCAACTACCCAAAGCTTTGCTAATACTTGCACTCTTGCAGTTGGTGAGATCGCCAATTCATCACCAATTGCACCAATTGCACTCCTTCAAACAGAGTTGCCACAGCAAATACCAACTGCACGAGAATTGGCAGCAAAAGTGTTGGGCTGTGCCACCTGGGTAGAGTTGGCACAACAGGTACGCAGCGCCAAAAAGCTGATGCAGGCTGCTAGTTGCATGAGCTCGCAGCAACGTGCTTGGGTTGCTAACTTGTTAACTACACATTTGTGTTCTGCTCCCGATGCGCTTTCTCAGTTGGCTTGGATACCAGAAAAGCTGCGAGATGTTGTGTTGAAACAGTTAAGTTTTACGATTCGACAGCTAAGAAAGAGTGCAGAAAGTTTAGAACTTTATTGGGAGTACATTTCTAATTGCCAGTTTGTTTCAGTGACGATTCAAGAAACTGGTCAACAGCGATGGAATTTTCAAACTCCTGATGGCAATACCATCTCTGTCTTTGATCTCAAGGTAATTGAGGCGATCGCTCTTGCTTAAGACCAACAGGAAGCCAGGATTGCTGCTCTTGAAACCAACAAGAGGTTTTTAGCCGATGCCTAATACAAGTAAACTACTACAGTAAAAATCGCAGTCTTAGAGGAACTTACCCAGAAGAGGAATGAGAACGACATTGGCTAGAAATCAAAGTCGATAAAGCTTTGAGTAAAGGCGGTCAGCGCTTGAGCAGCAAATAATGAGGTGAATTCGCATTCTTCAGAACCAGATTTATGTAACCAAAAATCTTCTGTAAATAGCACTTCGGATATTATCGAGCAGCTAAAAAAGCTTAAACCCGAAAAAGTTGTTAGTTCTTTCAATACTTATCAAGAAGCAAATGCATTCGTTATTGCTTTGTAAGATGAAGCCAAGACAAGAGCTATGAAAGGTCTACATGTAGAAGCTGTCTTTCTACTCGAATTTGGTATTGCTACTTGTAATGTTCTTGACGACCCTGTTCTAGAGCTAGCAATCAACAAGGAATTGGAATTTATCAAAGCTCAACTACGCTAAAAAAGCAACGACAGCATTTTCAGCGTAACAATTAAATTTTTGTACAGATTAGACAACCCTAGAAAATACGTCGCTGAATTGGTGATAGGTGAGCGCGATCGCCAAAAGCTGCCTTCTCTTGGACAATGCGCTTGCTCACCCCCTACGACACTTGTGGGTTACACGGGCACAATTTTCATTGTTATGGGCAATGTGCTTTCCCGATGTAGGTTCGCACATAAGTTGAAAATTTCTCAACAGAATCATAAGGGTTCTGGCTTATGTTGTCGCGGAAAAAGTGAAAATTTGTCGCGGAACAAGTGAAAAATTCCGACACAATTCGCACATAAGTTGAAAATTTCCTACATTTGAGGCACTGTCCAGATGCCAAGTACTCTTGGAGAAGAACCATTCGTCGGTTCCTTGCTCAAGAAAAAAGTACTACAATTACCAGTCATCTTTGAAAAAATCATACTCAGAAAGTTCGCTCAGATATGTCATCTTAAAGAAAATAGTCTCGTCATATATTTCAACCTTGCTTGTAGCAACTAAGGATGCTATAGTTAACTCTTTCAATTCCAAATTTACAGCTAATTTCTTTAAAAAACTTTTTCCTTTTTTCACAGGACTACAAAAAGAATAAAAACGTGAGTGTTGAATTCCAGATATTTTCAAATCTTTGATAGACATCTTGACCAGTAACTCCCAAAAGTAATCTTCGATAACCTTAGTGAGAAAACCACAAGATTTTCTAAAAAAACAATTAAATATCTGCTGAAATAATTCCAGAACCTCTTGAGGATTTTGTTTTTTCATGAACCAACCTCTGGACTCAGGCTCAAAACAATCATCGTGAAATATTACAAGCTTTTTGAATTCCGAGTGCCAATTTAGTGCCACAAAAAAAGCTAGGTCAAAACAACAGTCAGATTTGTGAGAGTCAAAGAGAAATTTTCCCCGATTCTGAAACTTCTCTCTAATCTGATAAAGACATCCAAATCTCACGACAGAATGTAAAAGATGTACAAAGTCTCGAAAATTCAAGTTGAAGACAGGATGAACATTTTTATAATGCTCGTTCGCTTCTGATTCAAAATCAGCAATACGACACAGCTTATATACATATTTTGATAAAAAAACTTGTGACTCACTTAAAGTTCCTGGTTGGTAATTACGCCAATCAAATCCACAGTTGCAGATCGTGACCCTTGGTCTCGACCATTTAATCTCTTTACCACACTGAGGACAACAATCAATCAATAAGCAGTAATGTAATGGACAAGTTGTGATAAAAGATAAATCCCAAATTGACCGAGAATAAGGTACAGAGCGCAAACAAATGGGACAAAGTTTCACCCTTCGTGTACTTATGGTCTGGATTGGAACTAAATCTCCAAATATCTTGACTGTATTCTGATTTATGCTATTGCTCTGTTTATTGGAAGTCCAAGCCATCGACCAAAGAATATCTTCTTCTATTTCTAATAGCAGACTTAGTTTATGTAAATCATCTTTGTGAGGATAAAATAAATTTGCATAAATTCCTCTTTTATTCAAAGAGGACAGATGAAAAATCCAATTAGGAGAAGGATAATAGTTGCTTTCAGTCAGCCGAATAATATAACCAGCTAGGCTTTCATCTCTCTTGGGACGGGGTCTACGAAGCAGTTTTTTACCTATATACATTCTCCCTCCCTTTATTTATGTAAAATCTCAGATGCCTTGGGGGGGTTTTCTTTGGTTTAATTTTTTTATTTGTAGCTCCTACCATAGCTATAGTTGAAGTATCAAGGGAAGCGTCTTTGACTTCGTTGAAAAAGTCCGAGTCAATGAAAGGATTTTTTTTAGAGGGCTTATCTGCTTTTACATACTTTTCAAAGGCTAGAGCTAAGACATTTAAGTCAAGTTTTTCTTGACCATGCTTAAGTGCTAGATATGTGCCATAACGGATCAACTTCATCACATAAGCAACGATACCGTCAGCGGCATAATAAAAACGCAAAGCCATTTCCTCGTCAGCTAAAGCCGACTCCTCAATTAAGGGGAGTTGTGATTCCACAGCATGTAGAAAAGTCCGAAATTCTCTTCCAGAATCTGACCAAGAAAAAGGACTGAGGTTATGTCTATTAGCAAATCTCCGGCTGAGTTGAGGATTGAATTGAAAAACTGTTTCAGCTTCAGGTAATCCAATTAAAACCACAGGCACTTTAGTATCTAGAATTAAATCCTTTAACCAGTCAGATACCGTTTTGAGAACTTTGGCAGAATCACGGTCAATAAAATGTTGAAACTCATCCAAAAAAACCAGAGATACTCCACAATCTCTCATCAATCCAATTAACCGGATAGTCTGATTAGAAATAGTTCCCCTATCATAAACTGGATCTCCTAGCTCCCATAAAAGCTTAGTAACAACACTTTTAACCGTTGCCGGAGAAGGAATTGTGACTTCGAGTACAGGGACAATAGTGCTATCTTGTGTTTGATATCTCGGATAATTCTGGGCATAACTTTTTAGAATCGTAGTTTTTCCTGCACCAGTTTTTCCTTTTAAAAATAAACATTCAGGTTCGGATTTTAGATTTGAGAACTGATGACAATCATCTATTGCTGCTAAAATTTCCTGGAAGCGAGGATAGAGGACGTAGACGTTATTAGCAATGTATAACCTTTCTGCCAAGGTCATTTCTTTTAAAGGCTTCTGTTCTTTATGCATAAAAATTTATCGCCCTCTTGGTAATCCAATACTGACATCCCATCCAGACAAATCTGGCTTCCATTTATCAGTATCAAAGTCACTAGCAGAATCCTTTTTAGTAATCTCAGCCTCAACAGTTGATGGTTTACTTTTTGAACGTTTTCGTTGATTTTTGCTAATCTCTTTAGTTGTAGCTCCTACTGGAGGAGGACTAACATCAGAATTATTCTTAACTTTATTCAATTTGTCTGCTTCTACATCACTAGTAAACGAGGGGAACGAGTCATTGATTAAGGCGCTACTAAAATGAGATACACCTGTTATTTTATCCGCCGAATCTTTCGGAGTATCAATTATTTCTTTTTCTGGCAAACTAGGGCTTGTGGTAAAGTTTGGAATCTGCTCCTGTGAAGGCGGAAAAAATTCCTGGTTGCCCTGCTTCAACTCTTCACGCCCAACCCCAAGCCATCTAGCCATTGCAGTACGAGTTTTACCTTTTTTGGTTGTTTTCCATTCCCGCTCGACAATCTGTTGTATTTTCTCTTTAGCTAAGACCAAAGCAACAATGTCTACGTTATCAACACTGGTGCGGGCAAATTGTTTCACTACTTGGTGCTGCCAAAGACTTAACCCTTTTGTGTAATCTTGAGAAAGCGCTGGCACCTCTAAAAACTGCCCTGTATTTGGGTCTTTAACATAAATTCGAGATAAATCAGTGGGGTCATACTTGACAGTTACTTTTTCAGATTTCCAACTAGAAGAACGCAGACGTGCCAGGTCTGAACTATTGTAAAATAGACCTTCAAACTCTACCCCATGTCTGCTGACTTTACGAGTAGTTATATTACCAATTAAAATTTTTAGTTCTTGATTAGTAGCTGGCAATGCAGGGGGAAACTCTGTGATAGCTTTTGACCATACTTTAGCGCGGGGAGATTTTAGTTCTGGATGAGAGCTTTGATTATGAATATCGACAATAAAGATATGCAGAATTTCTTGTAGAGCTTCAAAAGAAATTACTGCATTTTTTATGGGGTCGTAATCACCTTTTTGAAGGAAATTAGGAAAAATTTTCCCTGGCTGGTCACTTAGCAATTGACTATTTAAAGCTCCAAAGTACCTTTCAATAGCACTTTTATACCAAGGCATTTTTGGAGGACAATATTGAATAGTGATTCCCAATTGCAAACAAGCATCTTCAAAATGGGTGCTGTAAAACTCTTTACCATTGTCCACTACAATTACTTCCGGCAATCCATAAGCATCCCAAGTATTTTCTACACTTGGGTACTCAAATTGGAGATAATTTTTAGGGCGAATGGCGTGCAGTAAACACTGCATTACTGATAGATAACTTGGCGGTTCAAAACTGGCGTAATAACCTAGATTTATTCCTGAATATTTATCTACAGCAGAAGTTAACCAAGGAGTACCAATGGGCATCCGAGTTTGCGTATCCACAACAAATAGCGGCAGTTTGGTGTGGTCAATTTCTACTCTCTCTAAGGGACGTGTAGGGCATGGACCTTTAAGCACTGGGTCATACATTTGAGAAGCTCTTCTTTTGCTATAGCGTTCCTGTGCTATTACTTCTGGCTCTAGTTTGGAGACGAATCTATAGATAGTTGAGCGATGTGGAATTTCTAACTGGGTAATACCGATAACCGCTCGATGCTCATTTTCATGAATAATTTGGCATAAGACTTCATCATAAACATCGGCAATATCAGGTCTCGACCGAGTCAGATAAATGGACTTAATGGCTTGCTCAATAATTTTAATAACATGGGGATGGAGTTTGGGACAACAATTTCCTTTACGCCCATGTTGGGGAACTAATGCACGAATATCATGATCTGCGGTTTCATAGGTTCTGAGCCAACGGTAAAGTGTTAGCCAAGAAGGAGGGGTGGGGTCATTAATTATCAGCGCAACTTCTTCAATAATTGGTTGCAGAGATGTCGAAGTTCTTTGAGGTAAATCTAACTCGAAAAAGTAGCTGATATAGCGATACCTTCTTTTGGCTTCCTCTCGAAGCTCTGCCGAAATTTGGCTAAAATCTGTTTTGAGATAATCAAAAGTTTTCCCTTCTGCTTCTAAGGTTGACATCACCTCAATTTCTAGCTCTCCCTGAAACAAAAAATGAATCAAAGTAGAGTATTTGATTTTCGATTTGACGGAGGTCACGACACAACCGATCTGAAGTTCTCCTTCTTCTAAACATTGTTCGATAACGTATTCACGCCCATGTAGCCGGAAATGCAGCCCTTTTTTGAATTGAATTCTTTTCATTTATTAGGTAATCAAGGTTTTAATATCACCAGGAAAATGGGAGAGTTGAATTAGACTGTCTGCACCAATGGGTTGCCTTAAATCACAAGAAAGAACACCAACGTATAGGAGTTTGAATAAAAGGTTTAAAGATATTCCTTTTGGCTCCAATTCAAGAGACACAACTTTTAGAGATGTTGGTTCTCTATGTGTGAAATAACGCTGACATTCAATTACTTGTTGTAAGCTCAACGGATTACGAGCATACTTGTAGAGCAACTTTATGTTATCTAGCTGCGGTTGCTGTCTAATCATCACATCGGTGACAACCACAAACTCCATGCCCATATCTCTACACACAGGAACTATGTGCCTCCACAACTCAAAATATGAAGAATCGTTAACCTTCCTCTCTGGTTTGACTTCTACAACCTGTTGACATAGGGGTCTAATTACCCAGAAATCTGGGGTATAGGTTCTGGTTTTCCCAGCATGAAGGTAAGTTAGCTTGAAAGGCTGACTCCTATAAGACTGTACTGTTGGGTCAATCTCTAATAAATAGATGTAGTCCCGTTCAATTTGCGATTCCCACGCCTATAGTGCTGTTCATTTTCAAACTAGGGAATTTGCCAATGACTTTCCTGCATCCAGTATTTGTGATTCTTCTAGCCCCGACTGCCTTCAACTGTTTTGCCTGTACTGAGAAAAATGAGTTTTTGTAGCTTAATTTACAGACACTCATTTTCATCTTATCTGCAACAAATTTTCACTTTATCTGCGACATTTTCAACTTATGTGCGAACCTACACCGACATCGCTGTTAGTGTAGTTTTCGTGAAAAAATAGTTATTGAGAACCTCAGTTCCAACGACTAAATGTCTGAAACTGACCGATTGGCGGCACAAGCCGCGCAACTTGAGAGAACGAAAAACAAGAGCGAAAAGCAAGGCGAACTACAACAGGGGAAATCGCCCCACCGTGGTAGGCGCTCGCTCACCCTAGGTGGAGTGAAAAGTCTCAAACTTTCCGCGCCCGTACCTTCTACCCTGCACCCAGCATCGGTGTACTTGGCTTCTTTAAGTCAAGGCTCTAGAGCCACCATGTGTCGCAGCTTGAACGCGATCGCCTCTTTGCTAACTGATGGCGAGTGCGATGCCTTGACTTTAGATTGGTCTAATCTGAGCTACCAACACACGGCGGCAGTGCGGGCAATTCTCGTCGAGCGATTTGCTCCGGCAACGGCGAAAAAAATGGTGGCTGCCCTGCGGCGAGTGCTTAAAGAAGCGGCTAGACTGGGGTTGATGAGTTACGAAGATTATGCTCGTGCCACTGATCTGCCGCGCATTGATACGCCGCCGCAGAAATTGAGAGGTCGCGCCCTCGCCAACGATGAAATTGCCACTTTGCTAGATGAGTGCAATGAGGCTAAAACTATCGCAATTCGAGATGCAGCAATATTAGCTATACTGCGCGGTGGCGGCATTCGTCGGCAGGAATTGGCGCAGCTCAAACTGCAAGACTACGACTCCAGCACGGGTGAATTAGAGATTTGCTCTGGTAAGCGCAAGTCATACAGAACTGTTTATTTGCCCGCAGCCGCAGTTAAGTTGGTAGAAGCGTGGCTTGAAATCCGAGGACGCAAGAGAGGGGCGTTGATCTGCCCCGTGCGTAAGGGAGGGCAAGTAGAACTGCGACATATGTCGGGGGATGCCGTGTTGAAGATCGTCAAAAAGCTCTCTGTGCGGGCAGGAGTGGAAGAATTTTCTCCCCACGACTTCCGCCGAACTTTCTGTTCGGACTTGCTGGATGGGGGGATTGACGTGTTTACCGTGCAAAAGCTAGCAGGTCACTCCTCACCCCTGACGACATCAAAGTACGACCGGCGGGGAGACCGAACCAAGCGCCAGGCAGTCGAACGGTTGTTTTTTCCTCAGCCATCAGGTTATGGCTGATACTTGTTTGCCGCTGTTGAGGTCTGCCTAAAAGCTAGCCGGTCTAGCTCTATCTTTTCGGCAAAGTTTTATCAATGCCATTGCACCGGAGCGAGCCAGTAATCGTGGGGAATCACCTCAAAGCGCGGAAACAACAAAAAAGCACCCAGCAAATAATCGATAACGTTTTCATCCAGTTTAATCCCAGTAAAAGCTTTCATCCGCTCGAGTGCTATCAAAAATGCAGATTTTTGCTTTGAACTAATGGCAAGATACTCTTGTTTTTCCTTCGCAGAAAAGGCAACGTTGGCTCTATCCCAATTCCAAAGCAAACAACATTGCCGTAAAGATAAGCTGGTACTAGCAAGTAGCAGCGCAGCGCGATAGTAAAGCCCAGTTCGCCGGAGCATATACGGATGAACAGGAAAAGGAAGCTGGGCAATTTCCCCAGCTTGTTGAATGTGATGGTGCAGCGAGCGCGCACTCAAGCGTTTTCGCCGCTCCGAGACAAATAGCCACTCACTTGTGCATTGTTCTTGAAGCTGTTGCAGGAGATTAACTTCAACCGCGCACAACGGTTGGAGGTTGACGACGACTTGGGTTTGGTAGCGCGTGGGTTGAGTGCGATTGCGAGCCACCTTAAGGATATTTTCGGCAAAGTTTAAGTCGCGCCAGAGGAGCCAGCACAATTCGACGGGTTGTAAGGCTTGGCAGAACAACAACAGCACCAGAGCTTGATTTCTAATCGGGTTGCGCGTTTGCCCAGTTGCCGCAATCAGCGCATCGACTTCTTCGAGATAGAGAAACTCGCGCTCGCGACGTTCGATGAAAGGAGTTTTCTTCGGTGGAGAAGGCACGCGGATAACTTTGCCGAAAAGGTTTACCGTAATCATGATACTGCAATAAAATGCGATCGCTCTAGAAGCTTAATCAGCAAGGAAGTAGCGTCAGGAAGTGGCATACCCACTTTTAAATGTTTTCGGCAAAGTTGTAGAAAGGCGATCGCAGCGTTCTGATCACCCAAGGAAGCGATCGCTTGAAGGATTAAACCGCTGCACAAATGCCTTGAGCGCTGCTGCATCCTTACCGCGATTATGCCCGCGCTGATTGTCTACACCAATCTGCGCATGGTGTTCGTCAATTAAATTCTGGTGTTCGCGAACAAACTCCTTCGCTGCCTTACGATTAATGCCGAAAGTCTCTTCCAGTAAACCGACAGTAATCGCCCAAGTATCCTGAGGATGTTGTTGGTTCCATTCACAAATGGCAGCAAATATGCGTTTGGCTCGGTCTTTAGCTCCACCACTCCTAGCTGGTTTGGGCGTCGCTATGTCTGAAATCTGAGTCGGGGCAGTGTTGGTAGTATCCGACACTTGCTGTTGTTGGGATTGCTCCTGCACTTGGTCGTACTCACGCAATATTGAGTTAGAGCCAGGAGCAGAACTAGCACCTCCAGTAGGCGAAGCAGCCGGTGCTGGTGTAGGGCGCTCGTTGCCCAACAGAGCCGCTTTTGCCGCCTCAAATCGTGCCGCAGCTTGCTGAAGCTGCCGATTCTCGGTTTTGAGGTGTTCAATCTCCTGCTGTAACTGGCTCGACTGCCCCACCAGAGCGATCGCTTGTTCGCGTTGTTCTTGAAGCTTAGCCAGTTCAGCTTCAAGTGCTTCAATTCTCCCCGTGAGCCAACTCAAGGTTCGAGCTTGGTCTACCACAACAGTCGTGATCGCGCTGTCTGCCACTAGAGAAGTCCGATCTTGGTGCGTAGAGTCATGTTGAGTCGTTTGTTCAGTAGCTATTGAAGCGCGAGATTTTACTTCAACCATCTCTGGCTCTGGTATAGCTGCGTTAGTCGCTGGCGAAGCTCCAGTAGAGCTATTGAGTCGTGCTTCAACCCATTGCAGCAACGCAGAGGTCTTCTCCTGCTGGTTGTTGTGCTCAGGGCAGAGCGCGTCCAACACCTGACGCCAGCGGTCATGCTCGTCCTTAAAAATTCGCAGTAAACTATGTTGGCGTGGCGCTAGAGTCATATCATTAGACGTTGAATCATTATTGGATGAGGTGATCGCCGGTTCGCTCTCATGGGAGGTAGTTTTAGAGGATGCTTCAGAGGTAAGTTTGGTTGGCTCTGGTTCGACCTGCACAGGCTGGGCTGGTGACACTGGCTCTACAGCCTCTAGCGATGTTATTGATTCTGCTTGAGGTATTGGCTGTGTTAACTCTAGTTGTACTTCATCCTGATTCAGGGGAGGTAGCGCCTTAGCGTCCAGTAGTACTCCTTGTCCTTCTAGGGGTTGACCCTGCTCGTTGACTAATCGGTAGTGGAAGTAATGACTAGTTGCGATGCTATTGGGAGCCGCCTGCTGCTGGTCAAGTACGTGTCCGAGATAGTGCTGGAGGAACCTGTGCTCGTGTTTGGTGGGAGGGCAGAAAAAGTGGACGGCGATCGCCCCATACACGCCTCGAAGCCTGTGAATTGAAACAGTCTTCTTGCCAGCCAATACAGGCATAATGCCAGTGTCTTGGAAGAGCTGTTTGACCTCGCGGTCAATACGCGTATTGAGTACTCGGATTCTTGGATCTTTGCTATCCACTCCCTCTAATTGTTCGATGGCAGGCAGCGTGCGGAACCGCTCGATGCCCTCTAGGACTTGGCTAGCAGGTACGAGTGTGAGAATATCAAATCCAGGTGCTGCCTCATCTTCACCCATCTGCTTTTTCTGCTGTCCCTGAAAGTGTAATAGGTATGGATGGTGAGTCAGTTGAAAGTGTCCCTTGCTAATCACTTCAGTATGCCGCCTACCTGTCAGTGCCGCAATAGCGATCGCCTTATGTCGCTCGTCGTTTGATGCCAGCAATTCAGTGGCTGTATCGAGGTAACGTTGCAGTGGCACTGGTTGCAGATTGTCTTGTCGGCTATTATTCGCTGCTGTACCTTCCCCACGAATTTGTTGGTAGGTGGCTTGGTCGTACTTGAGGTAGTCAAGCGCGAAGTGTTCCTGTGTTTGTCCGAGTTCTCCCGTATTGCGCTTAGTCCAAGTCACTAGATGACTATTTTCATTAGTTAGGAGCAAAGTGTCTGTAGAAATTGCATCCTCGATTAGTCGGCGGTATAAAGGTATCTGATTACCAGCGATCGTTGCTTGCGGATAGCCCTCTTCTAAAAGTTGAATTTCAGCTGTGCACAAAGCTTTAATCTCATCTGGTGAGTTAAGCAGTTTTAATCGGTCAATGAAATGTAGTACTAGCTGTTCCAACTCGTGTTTGGAGAGCTTAGTGCGATCGCCTTTGTGAATGCGCTGACGGTAGCGGGCAATAATTTCTTCTCGACTGAGGTCAAACCGAGTGGCATTGCTCATGGTTGCTGTTAAGGACGCTTAGGCTAGGGATGATAGATGAGGGGTAGGTTATTAAAGTCAAATTTTGAATGAATTGCTCCTATGTACGGTTGAATACCTCTATAAGAAGCACATACGCCTGTTAAATATACAAGCGTAGTGCTTGATGCTAGCAAGCTCATGAGCGATCCCATGAGAGGTAAACAGCAGGTACTGAAGGGGATTACATCCAACTATTCCATTCAATTTTTTATACAATTATACTAAGATAAATATGCAGCTATGTTAGCTAAATATACGCTTTGGTAAGAAGATATACAACTATGAAGGCAAAAAGAGCGTTTGCTGTATGAAAGTAGTAGTAAAAATAAACTGCTTGTTAGAACGGTTGTGTTGCAAGATTATTAGCAAAGATATTATGGTGGAGTCTTTGACTGATTACGAGTTATCAAGTACCAGATTAAATACTGGTTAAAATTAAAGCGCCATCTAGGTGAACAACTGCAATCCTAGAAACAAAAAGGTAGTTTTCATACATGCTCAAGTATTTTAGGCGCACGTCTATAAGAGTCAAGGATTGGGCGAAAGATTTTGTTAAGCCTGCTTTAGAAACTCGTGAATTGACGATTCCATTAGTAGTTCTATCGGTCGCCTGCTTTCTACTTTGGAAAAAAAATGTTCTGGGCTGGGCAGAGTTTGGATTGAATGCATTTACTGAAATACTCGGCATCATAGTAACGATTGTTTTCGTAGACCAATTGATTCGGCAGCAAGAGTTACGGAGAACATTACCACTTCAAGCCGCTGCATACGAAGATGTCCGAATATTAACTACACGAATAATTCAGTTTTGGGCAGGTGCTTTCTATCAAGCAGTTCCTCAATCGATACCATTGATTTTAGCCAAGATGTTAGAACCCTCCCTCGACTTTTCTGTTTCGCCAACAACGCCACCATCATCGGTAGAACAGCTCTTCTCCCTAGAATCAATTAATGTAATAAGGCTATGCCTCGATTTAGATAGTCAACCCAATGTTGCTCCACCACGCACCTGGTGGGAATGGTTACCGCAACAGGAACAGGAGTTTTATTCTAGAGCTGAACGTATTCTCGAAAGACATGCAGCAAATCTTGAGCCAGAAGCATATGCTCTTGTGCATCAACTCATGAATAACTTTCTCCATGCTGACACTGGAATGCGAATCATAGGAACAATTAAACAATATGACCAACAGGAAGGTTTTCCAAGACCCCACAATCTTGCGGCTTACTGGGGAACTACAGCAGAGGCTCTTGAAACTGTTGTTAAGCTTAATAAATGGTGCATTCAGAAAAAACGGTTTCTGGAAAAGAATGGCATAGTCGAGCTTCGAGATCCCATACTTGAGTTGAATCCTGAAACAAGTTCCTCACCGCGTTGCATGATTGATCCTGATAAACTTATCCAAAGTGCCCTTGCTGTTCAAGCTTATCAAGAACAACTTGAAAAACAGAAAACATCGTCGAAGTAGATGTAGAATCGTGCTAGCATCATAACAAGTCGCTGCACCGGAACGCCGCAATATGGTCGGTTACAATTGCAAAGGTTAACTGCGCTCGGTGAGCTTGGTCGTTATGCTGCTCAACCCAAAGGCGGGGATAGTGAGTTCAAAATTGCCAGTGTGACAATGTGCATTGAGTCCTGTTTTTCTATTGGTAGGCAGAGTTCAAAAAGCCAGTCAAAGCGCTAGGCTGCACGAAAATAAAAGAATGAACCCATGCTAATTGCTCTGACGGTATTGTCAAATTAACGGGGGTTGGCAGGAGTAGCAGTTGATGAGACAATTTTCTCCCATGACTACAAAATCTGACTTGTACCAACGCCACCGCTTCCCACCAGAAATGATGAGCTACTGCATCTGGCTCTACAACTCTTTCTCGCTCAGCTATCGAGACGTTGAAAAGATGATGCTGTATCGAGGTATTTTCGTTACTGACGAAGCCATTCGCCACTGGTGTCGCAAGTTTATACCAATTTAAAGAATGTTTGCGACAGATAGAGTATCAAGGATAAAGTTATAGCCAGTGATAGAAGCAACGGTTTGAGCAGTTAATCGGGCAATGAGTTCATCAACTGTCGTTTGCAGTTGAGTTAAATCTTTGAATAACTCCCAATGCAAATCTTTCTTCAGATGCTGCCATAGTCGCTCAATCGGGTTTAGCTCAGGCGCGAGCTTTTGGGGGGAATCTTCTCCCCAAAACGTCGCTTGGCAATAGGCGGGTTGAAATAACAAAATGATATTACCCTTGAATGCACAAATCCTTTGCTTTGTGAAACGCTCCGTTATCAACTTGCAGAATGTTAAGACTATCAGCGTACTGGGCAGAAAACTCATCTAAAAACCGCTGGTAGCACTGGGCATCAACATGGGAAAATTGCCAAAAGAACTGTTCTCCACTGGTCGGTTCAACAGCACTGTACAGCCAAAAGGCTTGGAATTGCCACTGCCATGTTCCAAGTGGTTTGACCCCACAGGTGGTAATCAGTCGTCCGACGCTTGTCTTGAGTCCAAAGCGACTTTCATCTTGGCAAAAATAGCGGATGCGCTTGCAAGTTGGTTTCTCAGTCGCTACATACTGCTTGAGCAGAGCTAGGTCATCAGCAAGGTTTTTTTAAACCGCTCTAACTGCATCGGGTCTTGCTTTTTATGAACTGGACGCGCAGCTTTCAACTTCGCCTTAAGCCGATAGCGTACCAATTCATGCACCGTGCGGTACTCTGCTTCAACTCCCATCTGCCGCAGCCATTGTTGTACCTGCGTGTAGCTCTTGAAGCCATTCGGTTCTGCAAGGCGGCGTTTCAAACTCACGACTGCCCATCCAGGAATTGCTCTCGGTCTGCCAGGACTGTGCTTGATCTCTAGCAACTTTTCCAACCCTTGCTCTTGATAAATCGATAACCAGCGTTGAAGTGTACCCCGATGCTTCCCCATGACTTTCGCAATCGCACTAATACTCATCGGCTCCGGCAGTTTCAGCAAATATATTACTTGCAATCGCTCCTTCACGGTTGCATTCGTTTCTATTTGTAGGCGTTGCTCTAGCTCTTGCGTGCTTTCTTGAATTTCAACCCTCGTCACACCAGCCATCTTGACGCATCCTCACTCACTACCTTTAATTTAATCGCGATCTGTCATGCTATTTTTTGAAATTGGTATTAGCTACTCTCAAACATCTCTCAAGCATGGTTTTTGCTAGCTATGAGCAAGTGCTAAGCGACAGGAGCTATGCGATACTCGCTACGGGCACGGAAAGCTGAACGGATGCGACCAATCAACTTGCGAGCTATGGCGACAATCGCCCTTTTCTTGCCTGTCCTAGGATAGAGCCGCTCGAAACACTCTTTCAAGCTCATGTCTTTTTTGATTGCTCTCCAAGCAGCTTCACACAACACCCATCGGACTCTACTGTTTCCCTGCCGCGTGATGTGACCCCTGCAGGTATTATCTCCGCTTGAATGCTCACAAGGAGTCAACCCCGTGTAGCTAAACAGTTGCCGCTCGTTGTCAAACTGGCTCATGTCTCCCAGTTCGTTGGATAAAATTCTCGCTCCGAGCGGTCCTATACCTGGAGCGGAGTGGTAAATTTTCTCGTTAGGATCTTGCTGTGCCTGCTGTTTCAATTCCTCGTCAAGCTTTTTAATCTGAGCATCAAGGGCTTTCCAAATTTGCCAGTAAGCTCCTATCACTAGATTCAATTCCTGGAACGGCGACTTTTCTAACAGTTCCTGCACTAATTTATGACTCATCTTCCGCTGCTCATCGGCGGCGATTAATCCGATTTGGTGGCATTTCATCCGAATCTTGTTCTTCACTGCCGTCCGCTCTTCGATGAGTTGTTGTCGAGTGCGGGTGAGCAGTCTTTGAGCTTCTTCCCTCTCGCTTGGAATTTTGATTCTTTTCAAGCGTCCTGCTTCTAGCAAACTAGCTATTTTCAGGGCATCTCGCTTATCGGTCTTGACTCGGTTATGGACAGTGGTTTCTATACTAGCAGCATTAACCACTATATTCTTAATGCCAACTTCCTCAAGTCTTCGATGTAAGACAAATCCCGAAAATCCTGCTTCATAAGCACTGTATAGGTTAGCTCCTGAGAAATAACTCCTTAATTGCTTTGCTAGTTGTTCTGGTACAGCTGCAGTTTGCCATTTCTTCACTACTATTCCTTCTACTACACTTACTACTGAATAGGTGCGCTTATGTACGTCAATACCAATGAAAACATCCTTTCCTGTATATGAAGGTTTCTTTGATGAGCTATTCATAGCAACCACCTTCTTGGACTACTACTTGAATTGTCTTGAATTCTGGTGAAGGATTCTACTCTTGCTTACAACTCATCATAGAGACAACACAACTATATTTAGAAGCAGTGTGATTGCTGGATACTCCTTGAAAAAAAATGGTGGCAAAGCATCTGGCATCGAGAAGAGAGAATTTTTGATTTGGCAATCACCTAGCTTTTAGGGGTCTTGGCAGCTTTTGGTGATGATTGAGAGGGATGAACGGCTGGGCTAAGCAACACACTGGAAGCAGGATGACCCGATCACCAAAAGTTGACAAGATCAACAATTTGAGCTGAAAATTGCCTTGTTTATGAGCCGGAGCGATTATGTTTGCAAACCGGACAGATAGCTCTTTCTTCAACTGACTCGCCACATTAGCCGACTGAAAAAACCCTGAAAATAACATCCCAGAATGTAGCATTCTGTTCGGCTGCTTTCAAAACACTTTCCCAAAGTTGCGGTGGTGTTTGTAATAAACTATCCTGAGCAATAATTTCTCTCCAATTTAACCTCCTTGGATCAGCATCTTGAACACCCGCCTTTTGCATTTCTTCTAGGAAAAATTCAGCTACAATGCCATATCCAATGGTTGAAGGATGAACGCAGTCTAAACTGAAAAGACCACCACTGAAGCGTTGACCATTACGAAGTTCTAAACGAAGAATATTGGGAATAGGGGAAAGTTGAAGAAGAGGATGATCGCTAATCCCTTTTCTAGCATAATAATCTCGAAGAGCGCGCTCAGGACCATCTGTCAGATTATTTCGCTTAATAGCCAATGAATCTAAAACCTGACCGATATCAACGATATGCCAATTGTTTCCTTGAGCTTGGGCAATATTTCTGATGGTTGCATTAAAGTTATCTATTCTTTCGTCAATTTTCTTAGCATCTTGATTGGTTAGATGTTTTTGGAGAAATGGGGAAAAATTACTAGCATCAGCAAAGAAACGTCCATAATATGCAAAGTACTTTCCATCAAAAGGGAGTATTCCTTGGGTAACAGGCGGAATAGTAATATGAGGTATTGTTCCGACAAAAACTTTTGTGTTGTTTGGAATAATATTTTTTATTTCTTCCACTAATCGCTCAAAATCTCTCTTAAAAACGTCGCGGTGAGTCAGATTGTATTCTCTTCGTTTTTGGGGGTTATTGGTATTGAGATCTGCCTTGACATCTGCTTCCATATCCTTAATCTCTAAATCTAGAACAGTCCCCAAACAATCATTAGACCCCAACCAAATAATCAGGCTTTCCAAGCTTTGCTCGGCTTTAACTATCTCCTTTAAATTGCCAATTTGAGTTAATTTGTTTCTATCTTGCCGCGCTCTCGGATTAAGAACCCTTAAAGCTGTGCGATACATGGGTGCAGCAGGAAGACCAAGAAAATCATCTTCTAACCATCCTTCGTCTCTTTGAATCATTTGCTGACAAAATTCAGCATCAACCATAAAACTATCTACGGCCCGAAATCCCCAAACTCCTAGATTATGATAGAACCCCCCATAAGCTGCGGGTCGAGATCCAGAGCCTCGTTCGTATAGATCCTCTACTCCATCCATAAACTGTTCTAATAAGAGGGGAAACTGAAAGCTCCACTCAGCCAAATCAATATTAGAACCTAACCGAGTTTTCATCCAACGCAAAGCTTGCTCGATATTCAAGGGTAGTCCGCTTCCAGGAAATTTAGGAATAGGAAAATTGTTAGGAATGGTTAAACCCATTGAACGAACAATCATAGCGGGAAAAGACCAATCCGTTCTATAGATTGCTCCACTTTGAAAACCTTGGGTCAAGCTATCTCCGATTGCTACTAACTTAGCCATAAAGCTATCCTCCATTGATTACTTCTACCGATTTGCGTTTTAATTAGTGATGACTGTTGATCCCAAAATGCCTAGAATAAATCCTTACAGATGCTATAGACAACTTATTTTCAAGGTTAACTTACCTCGGTTATTAAAATAAAATCCTTCTGCGTCATTAGCAAAACAATAAAACTCGTCGCTTGTTGGAGGGATATAATGTTCTAAACGTTCACCTATTTTGAAAAAAGTTATCTTATCTTTGCCTACACTGCCTACTAACACGTACCAATTGGCTTCAGAAAATCGCTTAAGAAATTTGAAGAAATTTAGATAAAAAGGAGGAGAAATAATTCCAAATTCTGGTGTAGAATCAAGATTATCATCTTGCCATTTTTCGTCAATTTGTATGACTTCAAAATTGTAGGTGAAGTTAGGTTTTAAACAGATTCCAGAGGAGTTCCATTTGTTTCGCGCATCTACAATGATGGTATGTGACTGACCAGGATGAAGCTCTTGCATAAACAGACCTGTCATTTCTACTCTTCAAATTAATTAATACGGTAGTGTTGCAAAAAAAAATCCTCAGACACTATTAGTGGAGTTGTAGTACATATATTTCAGCACTACTAATAGCGTTTTTCAAATTTTTTGCAACACTACCGTTGACTTTGATTGTTTACCGACTTAATTACTCGGAATCAGGGGGTTTAAGGGTCAAAAAGCTCTCTCAGTCTAGCAGCAAAGAAAACCCTTCTTTTCTTTGCTGCTAGACTGAGATAAAATAAACTCCTCCCTTGATTGCTAGAAAGTCATAATTAATATGTTATTCCTCAGCAATACGGTTAGTTAACGAAAAACTGATCTCAGCATGATCTCCTCCCCCAATACCTCTGCTAAGCAGTTGCACATCATGACGTGCAGGCTGAGGTTGAGAGCGAGTAGTTTTTGGTACAAGGAATATAACACGCTTCTCTTCCTCTAAGTCTTGACTATTTACGTCAGTACCCTCAAAGAGTTTGACATCCCCTTGTATTTGAATCTGCTCACCATCTACAACACTTGCCTCTACTTGGATTTCAACACGGCACTCACCACCCCACCTTACAGGTTCAATATCTAGGCGAACAGCTGGCTGATTAATGTCTAAGTATACGCCTTGGATGTCGCGAGTTGTGGAAACAGTTTCGTCGTCGAACGGCCAAGCCTCATCATCAGTACCATTAATAAAGACTGTACCTGATAAAACTCGTGTCATAATGCCCTACCATCTGATTTACATAACATAACCCATAAAACCAATTATGTAAGAAAGATTCAGGCGAAACTTTCAAGTTTTATGTAGTGACCAGTTATGGATTCGTTGGGCTTTAGTACATGAATACTGGAAGTTAGGACAACTCCATTGGTTCAGATTTGAGTCTTAGCACGGTGTCAAATGTCAACTACCTTGGATGGTCGGCGAAGATTATTTTGCGCAATGAGAGTCAGAAGCAGTGGAGCGGTATTGATGCTCCTATAGATGTCAAGGGGTTACCGGCTCTAAGGAGCAATCACTTTAGGAGTTGAGAGAGTTTTGCGAATAATTTGATAGATTTCCCGAGCCAGATAGCGTTTGAGACAACGAATAATCTCTTGCTTGGACAGCCCTTGTGCAGTTCGACGAGCCACATAAGCCTTAGTTGGCTCATGCCAGCGCATTCGGACAATGACTACCCGGAAAAGAGCAGCATTAGCCTGACGGTTGCCGCCTCGGTTGAGCCGATGTCGTTGGATTTTGCCAGAGGAAGTAGGAATGGGACAGACCCCACACATTTTTGCGAAAGCCGCTTCGGAATGCACTCGATTGTGATTATCTCCAAAGGCGAGCAGCATCTCGGCTGCGGTATCTGGTCCAATTCCATAGTGTCGCGAAACAGGGTATTTATCCTCGTTAACAAAATAAATATCCGCCGTAGGAATGGCGAGAATGCTTGTACAGTAGGAGTTATAGCTTCTTTGAGCGAACAGATTAGTTGTCCGAAAATCAGTGC
>NZ_PEIG01000028.1 GCF_002749975.1 Gloeocapsopsis sp. IPPAS B-1203
TCAGCCATATTAATCAAGGCTTGGCGTGATTCAGAATGTGGTAGATCGTTGAGATGCTCAACGGCTTGAGTGGCGTGCTTGGCAGCTAATTCCCGTGCTTGTTCGAGACCTTTACTGTCTTGGATTAACTGTTTTTGCGGTTTTACCTCGGTTTCCAGGTTATCAAATACGCACATTTCCAGTAAGTGCGCCCATAGATATTCAAGAGAATTTTGATGGACGTAGCATTATTAATCCAGGTTATGTCCGTGAAGGAAGCGGCGGTGGGACGAGTGGTGGTAGTGGTACTGACGCCCAAGCGGGAACGGGTATAGACGAAACTTTTTACTATGGATTTAATAGCGAAATTAATCAAAACTTGCGCGGTGAGATGAAACCCAAAGTTGTGATGCGGGTGCGATCGCAAGCAGAAGGATTTTGGCGCGTCTTAGGATTTGATCGCTACACGGGTAAAGGCTGGGAAATTTCACGTAACGAACAGGTTGTCAACCACAAGCGTCCGAGTTGGTCGTATCAGATTTTTCTTTCACCACCTGCAATTAGTGGAGAGTCGCAGGAAGTTGTTCAAACTTATACAGTCGTTTCAGAATTACCAAACTTAATTCCAGCGTTAGCTAACCCTAAGCAAATATTCTTTCCTGCACCTGAAATTGCTGTCGATCCTGAAGGCGGTTTGCGATCGCCTGTGGGGCTATCAAAAGATCTCACCTACACGGTAATTTCACAAGTTCCTTACCGCGATCGCACTTTATTAGGAGAAGCTTCAACCGATTACCCTCAAAATATCCGTAATTATTATTTACAAATTCCGCCAAAAATTGCCACACGGGTACAGCAGCAGACACAAGAAATCTTAGCGAACTACAATCAACAACGAGTAGGACAATCAGAAAAAGCGCTGACATCTCCTTACGAACAAGCTTTGTATCTCGCCCAGTATCTCAAGCAAAATTACACTTTTCCAGAAAACCCTTTAGATCTCCCTTATCTCGCAGAAAATGAAGATTTAGTCGAGGCTTTTCTCTTTAAACATAAAGGTGGTTATCCCGATCACTTTTCTACTGTCTTAACAATTATGCTGCGTTCGATTGGCATTCCGGCGCGGCTAACAGTAGGCTTCAGTCCTGGAGAATTTAATCCTTTTACAGGTTTATACATTGTGCGTAATACAGATGCGTATGCATTAACCGAAGTATATTTTCCTGAATACGGCTGGTTTGCTTTCGATCCAATTCCAGGACATCCATTAATTCTGCCTTCAGTTGAAGAGTCACAAACGTTTAGTATTTTACAAAAATTTTGGCAATGGATTGCGGGTTGGTTGCCAAGTCCAGTATCTGGTTTTCTCAATACACTATTTACAGTTGTATTTAACTGGATAACAGCAGCGATCGCTTGGTTTATTGCTTTATTTTCTCAAGGCTGGTGGGGTGTCTTCACGAGTTTAATGATTATTACTGGAATCAGTTTTTTAAGTTGGCTTGGCTTACAACAATGGCGTGGGTGGTGCAGAAAAAGAGTGTTAGCCAAGCTACACCCTGTGGAACGCTTGTATCAACAAATGCTTTATTGGACAGCAACGCAAGGCTTTCATAAACATCCTGCCCAAACACCCTTAGAATATGCTCGAATATCTCATCAGTATTATCCTGCAATAGTTGCCAAAGTTATTGAGGAAATTTGCCAAGCGTACATCAGTTGGCGGTATGGCGGGCAATTACCCGATATTGAAGAATTAAAAATTCAGTGGCAAACGTTGAAAAAAGAGCAACTATCAAGTTGCAAAAACAGAAAAAGAGGTTACAAAACAACGATGTAACCCCTCTGTCACGTCATTTCACTTTAGACCAACATAGATAGCTTCAAAAGCAGAGGAAAACCATCTAGCTCGTAACATAAATACTACTAGCAGTTAAATCTGGAGAGCCAACTAATACTGCTAATTGTATTTGCTTGTGTGTACCTACACTACCATCAGCATCAAAATACAGCGCACCAGAGGATGCGTCATAAATAAAGCGATTGCCAAGTTCTTGTGCTGAAGTACCAAATTGCAACTGTCCTAGTAACAATTCTCCTTCTACAAGTCCACCGCCAAAACCACTTGCAGAAACATAAATTTTGTGATACTTATCTGCTGCAAAGTTGGTAATTGTATCTATTCCATCAGTTGGTTTACTGAAAATAAAGCCGCTATCCCAATCGCCTCCGATCAGAGTATCATTACCCCGACCACCTTCCATTGCAGCAATTCCACTTAAAACATCGTCACCATCACCACCATAAAGTCTACTGTAATTTCCTGTTATAGTATCGTTACCTTTGCCACCCTTTATAGTACTTTCATCACCATCGAGTAAATCATCGCCGTCGCCACCATCAATGTAAACTGAAGTACCACCAGTGATAGTGTCGTTACCTCTACCACCATACATTTCAGCATCATGACTAGCATAGAGGTAGTCATTGCCGTCACCACCATCCATATATATTGTGTCGTCTGGGTTATCAAAAAATCCGACGTGGCTGCCAATTAAGCGATCGTTTCCAGTTCCTCCATAAAGTTTATCTTTGTTACCACCTATCAGCGTGTCGTTACCAACTCCGCCATAAAGTGTATCGCTGCGCTTGTCATTACTACCATCAAGCTGATCGTTACCAGCAAGACCTCTTAAAACATTTCTACCCCTATTACCAGTGATGATATTGTCTAGTTCGTTGCCTGTACCATTAATATTGCTGCTTCCAGTTAGTACCAAATCATTCACATAAGCGCCCAGCGTGTAGCTTACAGAAGATTGCACTGTATCGTGAGCGCCGCCACCAGAATATTCAATAATGACATCAGTAGTCGTGTCTACAATATAAATGTCACTGCCTGTACCACCGATTAAAGTATCGATTCCCGCACCACCATTTAAGGTATCTTTACCTTCATAACCGTAGAGCTTATCGTTTCTTGAACCACCTTTTAAGTTATCGTTACCTGCAGTTCCCTTAATTATTGCCATACTATATAAGACTCCAGTATATATTTATAAACCTTCTATTCTTTGCTGGATTTATTGGCTTATGTCGTAGTTGTCATCTAATTCGCTTACTTTTATACATGGCTTTTTCGTTACATTTTTTTGCACATATACTGAAGAAATAGCCTCATAAATAATAGTTTTTAAGCAAAATAGCTCTTTTTTTTAACATCTGCATAATTCTTCAATAATTCAGTTGCAAAAAGCCAGAAGGGCTTTGTACAATATGGTTATTTCACATCTTGCACTTAGCGGTTTCAACCGCAGCTAATCAGACAAAACCTGCCTACGCAGGTTACAAACACCTCGATTTTTCGTTAGTCCGCGCAGGCGGAAAGAGTTTGTATAGCCGCGAATTCCATTCGCAAGGCTTGGTGCAAGATATAACGTTATACCAACCAAATATAGCGCTTCTATTTGATTTGTAAGCATTTTGTCATGCCTATTAATAGTTATTAAGCCGTAACCATTAACAACTCAAGCGTAAGATGTCACGATCGGAATAAACTCACTATTTTTTAAACTTAAGAAACAAAGTTAACAATTTGAGGTGAAACTATCTTGTGGTAGCACTTCTATTAAGTTCGGTCTGATATTTTTAATATTTTCTTTTGATTGTAAGTCATTTAGCTGGTTACTATTGAGTCGGCTGCAAAAAATATCAGACCAGCATGATGCTCATAACTTCTGAAACTCGTCTTTAGGTGTCAGGTGGTGGCTATTCCCTGAATCGCAGTCTTGATTTTAACAATCCACATTTTCATGTGGTGTATGATGCTATATTGATTAATCTGTAGTGGTGATAGTCACTCGTTCAAAACGAACTACCCCTGGCAATTGTCTAGTGCGATCGCGTCTTTGCAAGACATTAACCTCCTCAGCAGGTGGGACAAACGTAACGGAGATAGAATCTCCAGTTATGAGATTCAGCCGCTGTAACTCGCTTACCGCTTCACTAATATCAAGACTAAAGGTGGCTTTTTGGGGATGCGCAAATAGTGCCAACCTACCTACATAATAAGGACTGTTGCGGTCTGGAGTTACTCCTTTAGGGAGATTGATGTAAACTTCGTAAGGAATTGAATTTCTGGGATTGTACTCAACTCCCTCAACGTTAAGCCTCAGAAAACTTCTCTGTAATGTTCTTCTATCGAATAACCTAGCTCCTTGATCTTCTGAGAATCGGAGAGTTAAATTAACTGGAGTCTCCCTAAGTTCTACCAACATTTGTTGATTGTTCATAGGCGTTGCCGCTAAGATTTGAGGGGTCGCAGTTGTTTGCTGTGAAAAACTGTCAGTATCGCCCGTTCCACGCAATAGCATTTGGTTACTGAGAGGGGCATCGTCATATCTATAGTTTAGTTGCTGTACTGTGTCGATGATTTCACTACCACTCATCGTCACTCGGTTGCCATTTTCGTTAAAAAATGTAAAGCGATCGTTCATCCAGTCACTATCATTGAGAGGATTTGCCCTGCCTCCCCCTAATGAAAGCCACCTCCCCCAGAGGCGGTCAATGTTTGAATGATGGAGCCAAAAAATCGGATCGCGAGCAGCCATTTCTACCTGACGCATCCAGCCACTGGTACCACCTACCACTGTATGAACTTGGTTGTGTGGTCGTCCCTCTAATAGTCCGCCACCAGAACCGCGATGAGTCGAACTTGTGACTCTGCGACCGCCAAAGCTTTGCTGTCCAGAACTGGTATGGAAAAAGTTTGTGCGTTGAAAAGCCGCACTATAACTTACTTCAGCTGATGCTAATGCAGTCGTACCTTGATTGATACCAGGAGCGCGCTGTTCTACATAAAGAGAATTAGTGGAGCCATCAGGTAGTAGTCTATTGCGGAAAGGCTCAGGTAAAGTGCGCTGATCGGGAAAATCTGAATAGTTCCAGTAAGGAAGTGCCAGAGTAGGATCGCCGGATGCTTGACGCAGAATTTGCTCAAAGTAGTATAAGTACATGCGGTGCCAGGGGAAGAAGAAGAAACTTCCATGATTGCAAGTACCCCATGCTGTCAATCTGCGTGACTCGTTACTGGGAATGCCATGCATATTCGCTTGATAAATCCAGCTCCTCGGGTTACTACTAGACCGAGTCTGCATCACCCGAACTCCTTCCCTTAAAGCCGCAATTTTCGCAGGCGACTGCATGAACGTGGCTATATTCTCGCGAACGTAAACACTACTTGTTTGTGCGTTGGCTTTATTAACAAGACTGCTAATAAGTGGTACACTCCCTACACCAGCTGCTCCAGCAGATAAAAAGCTGAGTAGCCTTAAAACTTCACGCCGAGAAAAATTAGAAGGCATAAACTCCTCCAAAATATTCTTTTAATTTGTGTATAAAAGCAGTTGCATTCACGCACGCTTTATTGATTGAGTGCGTCAGCTTATAGTATTTCTTTAGAGAAAAACTGAAACTTATTTACTTGATAGTTGGCAAAAAATTAATTAGGTAGCAGGAATTTTATCTCTATGCTTCAAACAGGAGAAGATGACACCAAGAGATGGTATTCAGAGGCTATCTTTTACTATTTAGGCTTCGACAATAAGCTACAGGCAAGCATAATAAATAAATTCTTTTGAGAGTATTTAGTATGTCAGCTGAAATTTATTCAGCATAGGGATATTGATTCAATTAACTACGAAATGTAGCAATAATAATAGGTAAGTTGCCTACCCCTCACTTACCCTCTGTTCAACAGTTCTGGCACTGAAGACACTTGTCATCTTTATAGTTTGCTGACAATAAAAGCTTATTAACATCCTTACCCTCCCTCTTAGGAAGAAACGTAATTATATGTATGCAGAGAATACCAATATAAGCAATATCTTTGTATTGAACCTTTCTTTAGTTCATTTTTATAAGTGAGAAGCTACCTATAAAAATGGTATTTGAAACTTTTTGATTTATAGTTTCAATCTGCTTGAACTTAAGATAAAGAAACCGTGAAAAATAAGATAGAGTTTTTGCCTATTTTTACTATAACTTTATGTCTTGAGTACTTATAGCGAATCTTATTAAAGTTTTAATAAAGAAACATACAAATTTGCACAAATTGATTTGAAAGAGGTGAGTACATCAGTGAGTTTTTTAAAAACTTCATAAAGTATTATGAATATGTATTATTTCAATATTAAACACAGTATTTTATAGTGGGTTTCTACTAATTTTTCTATGTTGTTTCCACTGTGATGTTGACATCAACGAGCTAGCATTTTGCTCTTGCTGACGTCGCTGTAAGATAATACTTGCTGGATCGCTGAGTTGTGGATCGCGGTAGGGAATTGCAGCGCGAGTGAGGAGATGCTCTTGTTCTTCTGACGATAATGCAGGTAAATCAATAACCCAAGCTGCTACTGTACCTGGCGATCGCCTACCCACTGGTGGTGTCGAACCAATTTTTAATCCAGCTTGAATTAATGCTGTTCGTACCGCAGCCGCACACGAATAAGTCGCTAACCGTCCATCAGGGGCTAGACATAAAGCAACCTGCTGAAGAAATTCTACTGTCCATAGTTGCGGGCAATGTGGTGGTGAGAAGGGATCGAGAAAAATTGCCTCAGCTTGAAACTGGGCTTGATGCAATTGTTGAATTGTCTTTCTGGCATCACCGATAATCAGTTCGGCTTTAAGATTATTCGTTTGTATTTGTTGTTCGGTTGCTAATTGAGTGAGGAGTTGCGGTACAGGCTGACACCAAGATTGCAGTAGTTTGTGAGCGATCGCCGCTTGTGGTACACCAAGATTAGACTCTAGTGCGATGACCTCAACCGAACAACTAGGATTAATTTGCCAAATGGTTGCCAAAGCAGCTGCAGTGTTGTAGCCCAAACCATAGCAGATGTCTAATAATCGCAGTCGAGGTTGCAAGGCTTTTTGTTGAAGTTGAGTCGGTTCGACAAACTTTTTTTCAGCTTCCTGACGCGCCCCGTATTGACTGTGAAACGCTTCGTCAAATTCTTGAGAGAAAAATGTAAATGAGCCATCGGCTGTGGGTTGAGGAATAAATGTTGCTTCTGGCATGATGCTGAGGTTAGTTTTAATATTTGTTAGGCATAAAATATCTGTAATGATACTTTCTGGTAGTGCTACGGTGCTTTCATTATTCTCAACATGACTAATTCTAAATCAGTAGTTTCTGCCACATGGTTGTTTGAACACTTGGAAGCTCCTCAAGTCGCGATCGTCGATTGTCGTTTTTCGCTTGCAGATCCTCAATTTGGTCGCCAACAATATCACAAAAGTCACATCCCTGGAGCATTTTACCTAGATTTAAACCAAGATCTCTCTAGCCCCGTAGCGCAACACGGCGGGCGTCATCCTTTACCCGATCCAGAAAAGTTGGCGCACAAGTTATCGCAGATGGGTATAACTCCACAAACGCTCGTTGTTGCTTATGATGATTCGCGCTTTGCATTTGCGGCGCGCTTGTGGTGGCTACTACGCTACTTAGGACACACTCAAGTAGCCGTTTTGAATGGTGGATTCAAAGGTTGGCTAGCAAGCGGTTATCCTGTTACTGATACAATCCCTGAATCAGAACCAGGTAACTTTGTGCCACAAGAACACGCTGATCAGGTAGTAGATATTACAGCAGTTAAAGCTCGCAAAGATCTTCCTAATGTCATTCTCGTCGATTCTCGCGAAAGCGATCGCTATTTGGGAGAACGCGAACCAATTGATCCGATTGCAGGTCATATTCCTGGTGCAGTAAATTATCCTTGGCAAGAAGTTTCTGACGCTCAAGGTTACTTGCGATCGCTTAGCGAACAACAGCAGCGTTGGGAAAAATTACAGGAAGAGAAAGCTAAAGAAATTATCGTTTATTGCGGTTCTGGCGTTACTGCCTGTGTTAATTTACTTTCTTTAGAGTTGGCTGGTATTGACACTGGAAAGTTGTATGCAGGTAGCTGGAGCGATTGGTGTTCTTATCAACTTGCTGAGGGAAAGCTTGGCGAATAAATTCGCAGCTAAATAAACAAAGTCCACCTGCGTGGACTACGGATAAGGCATGCCTTACCCCCTCAAAACTTTTAACTTTAGTGTGCCTCCGCACACTTTGTTTGAGTAGCCCCGACTTCAGTCGAAGGGCATCTGTGATTCATACAAGTGAGCTACTACTCGCCCCTCGCTCCTTTATTAAAAACTACCTAACTCAACCGTATAAGTCACACTCAAAAATAAGTTATCAAAATCAACATTTGGATCAGAAGAACCACCAAGTGTTACTCCTGCTTGAAGATTAAATTGGCTTTCACGCGAGGCTGCATAAGTTAAGCGTCCGAGTATGCGGTGAAATTGATCTTCGCGATCGCGCTGTGTAAAGTTTGATAGGGCAAACTGGTAGTCAAGACCAACTAAGAAGTTGTTTTGTAAGTTGTAGCTTAAGGAAACAAGTAAAGAGTTGATGATTCGACTACGAGTTTCAGGATTAGCATCCGTCAGACGTAACTCGTATAAGCTATCTAATCGCAAATCGTTTGTTAAGCGATCGCGCCGTCGCAGCACAAAGCGGAGGGCATTTTCATTCAAAAAGCGATTTCCTGACTCTGAACGAAATAACTGCTGGTTAATCACACCGATTTCGCCAAACATTTGAGGTGAAAGTCTTTGACGAATTCCTGCTCTTGCGCGGAACTGATTGTAATTAGATGTAGATTGTTCAAGGTAACGAATCAAACTGCCATCAATTGCAGCAATCAGATCAGTATTCTCTCCTAACTTCGGCGTCGTAATTAAAGTGACACCTGACGAGAGTAAACCACCTGGGATACGACCTGGATCTACTCCAGAGAATATATTATTTGTTTGGAAGTAACCAACTTGAGCGAACAGGGAGCCTAACTGAGGTGATGGTGGTGGAGGTGCAGCGAATTCTGGTGGTGTTGGCTGTCGCTCTAATTCTCGGATTCGTAATATACCTAGATCTGAATCTATCTGTGGCGATCGCCTTTTAATTTCGCGGATACGCAATCTTCCTAGTTCATCAGTATCTGATTGCGATCGCCCTTCTAATTCGCGCAGACGTAATTCACCTAATTCTCCATCAACTTGTATCGGTAGTGGCTGTTGTGTACCCTGTGCTATTTGTAGGTGGTGAGATGTGGGAGAAACTAAGTTGTATTTGCAATCCTGTTCATTTAACTTTTGCTGTGATGCATAGGAAGTAGACAGGGATAGTTCAATATTGGTTTGTTTTTGTTGTTCATCAAGGAACTCTGTAGCAGCCTCAGACGTCAAACTATATCCATAACTTAAGTTAAATAAATTTGACTGCTCGAATGCATTGTTTGCTGGAATCCTCAAATTTCCTACTAAATGTAAGTTGTCTTTTTCAACAAGCTGCTTTTGAAAATCAATTGGTGTGATAAAGTGTTGTGATTTTGTTGTATCTTGATTGTTGGCAATTCGGCACTCGGAAGAAGTTACAGCCTTTTCCGGATAGAGTAGTGAATCTATTGTAGAAATGCATGAGAAGTCCTCTTTGTTTTCTCGATGCATTGAGGATATTGCTGATACAGAAATGTCTTTTATCTCACAATTGCTTTGAGGAGCGGCAACAACTATAATAGAATGAATCGAAAATAGGATAGTGCTATTAGCAGTGAAGATAATCCACATAAATAGCTTTCGCCATGAGGCTTGTAAGAGATTTTGCCCACACAAACTTTGAGGTGAGCCAGAGAGTTTCTTAAGCCAAGGCTTCGTAATAGTAGCTTTAAAAATAAGTTTTTTCACAGTATATAATTATACACAAAATCTGTTGAATACAAAATAGTTATAAAAAATTTACACATCAGATAGTTGTTTTTAGATCCAAAAAATTTTATCCAAGCGTAATATTATTTAAACCGAATCTTGCTTAGACAAAAAAAATGTTCCTTATTATTACTAGAAGAGTGAAGTTTAAAAACTAGCTGATTAAAATGAGTAGATGAAATTTAATTCTGAGAAATTTGCTATTTTAATGGCTTCTGCAACGATGTAATTTGGCATGATGAAACTTGGAAATCAGAAACTGCGTTTGATTGCTTTGGCACTTGTTCACCCTTTTTAGGCACTAAAAGCCATGTCTCGCAAGTTCGTCCTTATCCTTACCTTTGTTTTTTGGAGCATGACGCTGCCAATAGCTAAGAAGGCTAGTGCTGAAACTACTTTGACACGAGCCGTCGTGCAAAACATACGTAACCTTGTGCGCCTGCTACCACAAAATCGCACACCACGCCCAGCACGATTGTCAGATGCAATTCAACCTGGAGATGCATTGTCTACGGGTCGTTCTTCGTTGGCAGAATTACGTTTCAATGATGGCTCCTTAGCAAGGGTTGGAGAACAAGCAGTATTCCGCTTCATCGCAAAAACGCGCAGATTTAGATTATCAAATGGAACAGTACTATTGCTCATTCCTCCAGGAAGAGGAGTAACAGGTATTCAAACACCAAATGCAGCTGCAGCAATCAGAGGCTCGGCATTATTTGTACGCTACATACCCGATACTGACACAACAATTGTTGGAGCTTTAACAGATAGCAATATTGAAGTTTTCAACCAAACTGCTTCTCAAAGCGAAGTCCTTGAAGCTGGACAAATGGCAGTTGTCGTTAACGATAGAATTGAGCAACTGTTCGAGTTCGATCTAAATACTTTTTACGAAACGAGCGATCTAGTACAGCAACTGAATTTAAATCGACCAAATACTAACCCATCAGCTGATCCTGCATTGTCTAGTGTTCAAGCAGAAACTGCTGCAGCTGCCGCTTCAAAGCAGCCCGTGAGAGGTGAAGGAGTCGTTGAAAATCCATCATTTGTTCAGTCTCCTAGTAATTCAGCTAGAGACACTCAACAAACTCAAGGTAACAATACCTCTACAACACCATCACCCACTGAAAGCACACCAAGCAGTACAACTAACCCTACAAATGGAGGTAGCAATAATCAGCCGCCTGATAACGCAGTGAGAGACGGCACAACTCCAGTAGGTAATACAACACCGCCTAGTTCTTCTATTGATGATGCTGAACCAGTAACACCACCGCTAGAAAATGATACACCAACAACTGGTGGAACATCTAACAATACCCAATCTCCTACAACTCCACCCACAACTGAAGATAATACACCACCAACAACAGAGGAGACTCCTACTACACCACCAACTGAGCCTGTTGATAACACGCCAATAGAACCACCAGTTGACAACACGCCAACTGAACCAACTGAGCCTATCGATAACACCCCAACTGAGCCTGTTGATAATACGCCAATAGAACCACCAGTTGACAATACGCCAACTGAACCACCAGTTGATAACACGCCAACTGAACCACCAGTTGATAACACGCCAACTGAACCACCAGTTGATAACACGCCAACTGAACCAACTGAGCCTATCGATAACACCCCAACTGAGCCTGTTGATAATACGCCAATAGAACCACCAGTTGATAACACGCCAATAGAACCACCAGTTGACAACACGCCAACT
>NZ_PEIG01000029.1:0-2500 GCF_002749975.1 Gloeocapsopsis sp. IPPAS B-1203
TTGACAATATCGATTGAGGTTAGATATATTAGTAAAGCGCCAGAAGGAAAGGCGAGCGCAAAGCGCCTCCGGAAGGGCAACTGAACCAAGAAAAGAATAATAGTTTGAAAGCCAAATAAAGCACATCAAGTCTTCGTCAAAACAACTCTTAGATGATAAGAGTCCGGATTGCGAAACAGAAAGTAGCAGTCAAGGACAAAACTCTGTTGAATAAAACGGAGAGTTTGATCCTGGCTCAGGATGAACGCTGGCGGTATGCTTAACACATGCAAGTCGAACGAAGTCTTAGGACTTAGTGGCGGACGGGTGAGTAACGCGTGAGAATCTGGCTTTAGGACGGGGATAACCACTGGAAACGGTGGCTAAGACCCGATATGCCGAGAGGTGAAAGTATTTTTAGCCTAGAGGGGAGCTCGCGTCTGATTAGCTAGTTGGTGGGGTAAGAGCCTACCAAGGCGACGATCAGTAGCTGGTCTGAGAGGATGATCAGCCACACTGGGACTGAGACACGGCCCAGACTCCTACGGGAGGCAGCAGTGGGGAATTTTCCGCAATGGGCGAAAGCCTGACGGAGCAATACCGCGTGGGGGAGGAAGGCTCTTGGGTTGTAAACTCCTTTTCTCAGGGAAGAACACAATGACGGTACCTGAGGAATCAGCATCGGCTAACTCCGTGCCAGCAGCCGCGGTAATACGGAGGATGCAAGCGTTATCCGGAATCATTGGGCGTAAAGCGTCCGCAGGTGGCATTTCAAGTCTGCTGTCAAAGGTCGGGGCTTAACTCCGAACAGGCAGTGGAAACTGAGAAGCTAGAGTGCGGTAGGGGCAGAGGGAATTCCTGGTGTAGCGGTGAAATGCGTAGAGATCAGGAAGAACACCGGTGGCGAAAGCGCTCTGCTAGGCCGCAACTGACACTCAGGGACGAAAGCTAGGGGAGCGAATGGGATTAGATACCCCAGTAGTCCTAGCTGTAAACGATGGATACTAGGCGTTGCTTGTATCGACCCAAGCAGTGCCGGAGCTAACGCGTTAAGTATCCCGCCTGGGGAGTACGCACGCAAGTGTGAAACTCAAAGGAATTGACGGGGGCCCGCACAAGCGGTGGAGTATGTGGTTTAATTCGATGCAACGCGAAGAACCTTACCAGGGCTTGACATGCCCGGAATCTTGGGGAAACTCAAGAGTGCCTACGGGAACCGGGACACAGGTGGTGCATGGCTGTCGTCAGCTCGTGTCGTGAGATGTTGGGTTAAGTCCCGCAACGAGCGCAACCCTCGTTTTTAGTTGCCAGCATTAAGTTGGGCACTCTAGAAAGACTGCCGGTGACAAACCGGAGGAAGGTGGGGATGACGTCAAGTCAGCATGCCCCTTACGCTCTGGGCTACACACGTACTACAATGCTATGGACAAAGGGCAGCAAGAATGCGAATTCAAGCAAATCCCATAAACCATGGCTCAGTTCAGATCGCAGGCTGCAACTCGCCTGCGTGAAGGCGGAATCGCTAGTAATCGCCGGTCAGCCATACGGCGGTGAATACGTTCCCGGGCCTTGTACACACCGCCCGTCACACCATGGAAGCTGGCCACGCCCGAAGTCGTTACCCTAACCGCTTGCGGAGGGGGATGCCGAAGGCAGGGCTGGTGACTGGGGTGAAGTCGTAACAAGGTAGCCGTACCGGAAGGTGTGGCTGGATCACCTCCTTTTTAGGGAGACCTACCCAACAGTTGTTGTGGAAACAACAATTGTCAGGTCAACCAAGGTCGTTCGAGGATTGATGTGAGGCTTTCAAACTAGAGTTCGGTTCAGAGAAACCGAGTCGGGGCTATTAGCTCAGGTGGTTAGAGCGCACCCCTGATAAGGGTGAGGTCCCTGGTTCGAGTCCAGGATGGCCCACCTGAAAGTAATTTCACAGCAGTGAGAAGACAAGTTAAATTGAGTTTAAAAAGTTTAGCTTCAGTTTATTGACGTCTTAGAGCGAAAGTGATAAGCTAGGAAAGTTGAGAAAATTCAGCACTGAGGCGAAAAGCCAAGCTGCTGGAGCATCTCCAGCCAGAACCTTGAAAACTGCATAATCATGCCAATTAAAATAATTGCAGGTAGGTCAAAATAACTAATGCAAAATCAGCTTAGTTAAAGATCCTATAAGCCTAAATAACAACCACTGACATAGCAATAGAAGTGGTCAAGCTAATTAGGGCTGATGGTGGATACCTAGGCACACAGAGGCGAAGAAGGACGTGGCAACCGACGAAATACTCCGGGGAGTTGGAAGCAAGCAGTGAGCCGGAGATGTCCGAATGGGGCAACCCTATGTACTGCCGACTGAATATATAGGTCGGAAAGAGCCAACCCAGCGAACTGAAACATCTTAGTAGCTGGAGGAAGAGAAAGAAAACTCGATTCCCTAAGTAGTGGTGAGCGAACGGGGAACAGCCTAAACCAGAGGATTTATCTTCTGGGGTAGTGGGACAGCGATATGGAATCAGAGTGTTAGACGAAG
>NZ_PEIG01000030.1 GCF_002749975.1 Gloeocapsopsis sp. IPPAS B-1203
CTTTTTTTCTCACCGTTATTAGCAACTGCTCAGCTTGACTTTAGAGACGGATATATTATTACCCATGCTTCAGACACTATTTATGGTAAAATTGCCTATCAAACTGAAAAAACACATACAATGAATGTGTTTTCTTTAAAGACAATAATAGAACAACCTATTCCTCTACTGACATCAAAGGTTTCAGGTTTGTTGGAGATAAATTGT
Source organism: Gloeocapsopsis sp. IPPAS B-1203 (assembly GCF_002749975.1). Lineage (NCBI taxonomy): Bacteria > Bacillati > Cyanobacteriota > Cyanophyceae > Chroococcidiopsidales > Chroococcidiopsidaceae > Gloeocapsopsis > Gloeocapsopsis sp. IPPAS B-1203. The sequence continues at coordinate 208 of NZ_PEIG01000030.1, forward strand.
TAATATCTGGAATTATAGATGATCAATTTGTGGAAGCTTTGGTGATTAGAAAAATCAATCTATTTAGAGATTATGATAGATTTTTTCTGCAAAAAACAGGTGATCAGATTAGGGAAATAAAGGCAGAATTCGACACTCTTCTTGTTAACAATCAGGAGTTTCTCAGGCCTAAAACTATCTGGAAAGGAGTTTTAGTTTTCCTTATGAATGATTGCTTGAAAATCAGTGATGAAAAATTGAGCAAATTCAAACTGAATGAAAAAGAGATCACCGATTTGGTGATCGAATACAATAAATGTTCAGGAGAGTATTATCAAGTACCAAAGGATGAAAAAGAATTTCATCGCTTCAGCTTTGGTTTGACAGCAAGCCTCGGGCAAGGAAGAATCCACAAGAAAAATGTAGAAACAGCAAATAGGCATTTGAATTACCCATACAGAGATATGGGCTATAATTTCGGGATCATAGTCCAATACATGAACCCTAAACAAAATGACAAATTGTTTATCCAAACAGGACTAGAATATTCTGCCTTTCAATTTGAAGGTTTTACCGAGTATTTAATTCCACCTTCTCTGCGCGTCACTAGTGAAACTGAAATCCGTATCCAGTATTTGACGATACCAATAAGTACCAATTATAGAATTACTTCTGGTAGGTCAAACCTTTATTTAACTGCAGGTGCCAACTTTAACTTTTTAATTAATTCTTCAACTAGGCATTATGCTGAAAGCACATTTGGTACTATTAACCCTAATACCACAAGCTCAGAAAGTGATGCTTTTGATTTAAGGAGTTCGCAGTTCGGTTTATTTACCGGAATCGGAACTTTACAAAAAATCGGCAAATTCACAACTTCTACTAGCTTTAGGATTAATCATTGGATGATTTTAAATAGGGAACAAGCATTCAACTTAAGCAACAGCTATTTAGGAATTCACTTTGCTATTTTGAGGTGAGCTATCCAAACAATTTAATTTTAAGTGAAAATTGCTGTAACAAGCTATATCGATTGCAACTATCATTGCAATCGATTTTTCTTTTTAGCCCATCAGGAATTAAAAGGTTTGTCTAAAATATTCATTGAAAACCCCAATTCAATACCTTATATTTAGCATTGAGCATTAAAAAAAGGCATGAAAACACCTCAACTTGTCAAAGACGATCCCTGGCTGGAGCCATATATCAATCATATCAATCATAGAATAGCTTATTTCAAAGACCATCTGAATTGGGTTGAGAAACATTTTGGCAGCTTGAAAAGCTACTCTTCCTGGCACAAGGAGATGGGATTTCATTATGACAAGCAGAAAAAGGGTTGGTGGTACCGAGAGTGGGCACCTAGTGCTGAAAGCCTGCAACTCATCGGTGATTTCAATGATTGGAATGGAGAAAACCATTCCTTAGAAAAAAAAGAGTTTGGTCGATGGGAGATTTTTATCGCTGACAGTAGTGAACAGCCTCTACTGCATGGGCAAAGGGTAAAGGTAAGAGTAAAAGCAGCAAATCGTACTCTAGACAGGATTCCTGCCTTCATTCGCTATGCTGTACAAGATCCTACAAGCTATGATTTCAGTGGTCAGATACATGCGCCTACGCAATCTTTCAAATGGTCTGATAGTGGGTTTTCAGCAAAAAAGATCGCAAGTAATCCCATCATTTATGAGGCTCATGTGGGCATGGCTCAAGAAAAAGAAGGCATAGGATCTTACAGAGAATTTGCTGATCAGGTATTGCCGAGAATTAAAGCCTTGGGCTACAATTGTGTGCAGTTGATGGCTGTGATGGAGCATCCTTATTATGGCTCTTTTGGCTACCACGTTTCTAATTTTTTTGCGCCTAGCAGCAGGTTTGGCAGTCCTGAAGACCTGAAATACATGGTTAATAAAACCCATGAAATGGGAATGGCGGTCATCATGGATATCGTTCACTCCCACGCTGTGAAAAATATAGCGGAAGGCCTCAATCATTTTGATGGTACAGAATACCAGTACTTTCATGCTGGAGGCAAGGGCATACATCCTCAGTGGGATTCTCTGCTTTTCGATTATTCCAAACCAGAAGTACAGCGTTTTCTTCTTTCCAATGTCCGGTATTGGCTGGAGGAGTTCCACTTTGATGGCTATCGCTTTGATGGTATTACCTCTATGCTCTACTTTCATCATGGCAATACAGGTTTTGATCATTATGACAAATACTTTGTTCACCAAGTGGATCATGATGCCATTTTATATCTTCAGATGGCCAATGAGGTAGTAAAAGAAACTAAAGCTGAGGCCATCAGCATAGCAGAAGATATGAGTGGTATGCCCGGGCTTTGTAGAAAAATTCAGGAAGGTGGAATGGGATTTGACTTCCGGCTGGGTATGGGTATTCCGGATTTTTGGATCAAATACCTCAAAGAAAAAAGAGATGAAGACTGGGATATCTTTGAAATGTGGAGTACCATGGTCAACCGTAGGTATAAGGAAGGCACAATAGCATATGCCGAAAGCCACGACCAGGCCATAGTAGGCGATAAGACCATTGCATTTTGGCTCATGGACAAGGAAATGTACTGGCATATGAGCAAGTCAAGTCAGAACATGATCATCGACAGAGGAATAGCACTTCACAAGATGATTAGAATTTTCACCATGGCTCTTGGTGGAGAGGCTTATCTCAATTTTATAGGAAATGAATTTGGTCATCCAGAATGGATAGACTTTCCCAGAGAAGGAAATGAGTGGAGCTACAAATACGCCCGTAGACAGTGGAGCCTGGTAGACAATAAGGAGTTGAAATACCATTACCTGAGTGATTTTGATCAGGCTATGATAGATTTAATATCCAAATATCAAGTACTTGCTGCTGCTCCTGCCCGACAACTCAATATGGATGCCACTAATAAAACCATCATTTTTGAGAGAGCAGGACTTATTTTCATATTCAACTTTCACCCTACCAACTCTATCTTCGACTATCGTTTCTGGGTGCCTGAGGCAGGGGAATATCATATCGTACTCAACTCAGATGATGCAGTATTTGGAGGTTTTGACCGTGTAAAGCCTGATGTGATTCATCATAGCATAGAAGAGGAAGGGGAAAACTACCTTCAGGTATACAATACTAATAGGACGGTATTAATTTTGAAGAGGAAGGAGAAATAAAGGTAATGACCCCAAAAGGTTAATAAATTTCTATCTAAAGCACCTATTTCAAAGGTGCTTTAGGAAAAGACAAAATTGCTTTAGGTTGAAGTATAAATATCTTCTTTACTGTAAAATTCTAAACCAACTCTTTTGATGTGATCCAAAAATTCTTGATTACTAATTTTATCGAACAAAGAAATATCGAATTTATAGGGCAACATTAAATCGTCCAAATCAGATTCAATTTGAAGTTGCAAACTCAAAGTTTGCTGTATCCGCAATCACATTGAGTGCTGTTCCTGCATGAAGTTTACCGACAGTCACGACGGCTGATTCGATTGGATCGACATTTCGTGCTACGATTGTTTGCAATGCATTGACAATTTG
>NZ_PEIG01000031.1 GCF_002749975.1 Gloeocapsopsis sp. IPPAS B-1203
CATCAGTGATGGCATAGTTGTTGGATGCAATTGCGTCTTCGAGCTGAGTGGTGCTGTTGACGAATTGGACGTTGTCTATTCCAGCTTCGTTGTAGGCGCGTTGCGCTTTTTCGACGTTGCGGTTGGCAATCGCTACGAGTTCCATACCTGGAACTGAGTTGATGATTTGGTTGGCTATTCCGCGTCCCATGAATCCTGAGCCGATCATGCCCACACGGATTGGCTTTCCTGCTTCTGCTCTTGCTTTTAGTGCGCTGTCTATTATGATCACTCTTAAGCTCCTTCAAAAATTATTAAGAAATATAGAATTGAGTAGCACTCAACGATGGTGCACCAGCCAAGGTTGCAACTGTTGTTGCTAAACCTGATCCACGTCCATCAGCATCAAATCTCAGGGCACCCGTGTTGGTGTTATATAAAAAGTTGGCACTACTACCCAATAGTGTGGGATTCGTTCCGCTTACAAAAACTCCTGTATCCGCTGCTGTTGTGCTGAGTTTGACACCACGAACCAAGCCACCACCGAAACCCGTACTAGAAAATGTCAAGCGATCGTCAGCACCAAAATCAGTAATTAAGTCGCCACCTTCTCTTGGTTCCTTATAAAAGAAATTATCTGGACCACCGCCACCAGTTAGCGTGTCTCTACCAAGACCACCCCTGAGCGTGTTGTGTCCAGCATCTCCCACTAACTTATCGGCAAAGTTAGAACCAATAATATTTTCAATTCCCGTTAACGCATCTCGCTTGACAAGAGTGTCATACCATGCATTTCCTATCTTGTTGTAGCCAGTTACATTGGGGTGAAAGCCGTCTGATACTAAATCATTAAAATTAAGACTGCCTCCAGCATTTATATAAGTTACTTTTTTACCTTGTGCAACTTTGTCTCTGACTAAATCAGGCAGCAAAGCATTAAAGTTTTTTGCAAGGTTTGATAATGTTGTTCCTTTAGCAGCAGGATCAATCGGAGCGATCGAGGAAACAAAAATGCGCGTGCTACTTGACTCATTGCTGATGCGATCAATTAGACTGCTCAAGTCGCCAGCGATCGTATTCAGCGAGTTACTACGAAGTACATCATTGGTACCAATCATCAATAGGACTATCTGTGGCTGATACGTCTTGATGATTCCTCGATCGACTAAGCCAGCAATTTGATCAATTGTCCAACCGCCGCGTCCTTCGTGGTTCTTGTCTCCTAGACTAGGTGGTCCATTAAATTGCGAACCAACAAAATCTACGCTTAAATTATCAGCACCTAGATTTTTCCATAGCTGAATTCGATAAGTTCCTGGAGTTGGCTCGACATTGTGTTCTCCTGCTGTAATCGAGTCACCTAAAGGCATTATTCTTGGTGTCGTATTACCAAACACAGGTTTGAGGACAGTTCTATCTTTGAGGGTGGCAATAATACCGTTAAATGCGTAGGTGTAGTCAGCAGTATCTATACCACTACCACCATTAAGGGTGTTATTACCTCCTCGACCCTCAAGAATATCGTTACCAGCAAAACCGTTGAGTGTATTGTTTCTCCAGTCACCCACTAGTCGGTCATTCCCGCTTGTACCATTCACTACTGCTGATGTAGTAGGTGGTGTAGCAGATGTAACAGGAACGAACTGCATGTAGTCTATCCTGGCAGGTTCTCCAGCATCCTCTGTAGCTTTGATATAGAATTTATCGCCTTGGCTAATGGCTAACTGTGTAGCAATTGTGCGTAATGTTCTGGTTTGCCTATTGGCTGAAGCACTACCTAAATTTTGGTTGGCACTCCAAGCATCTATGACTGTACGCTTTTGACGCACTTCAAATTGGCTAACACCATCATTTTCATCAAAGTAACCGACAACTACGTTGTATAAGCCAGAGGCACCTGCAAAATTGAACGAGGCAAAACCTGTTTCTGCTACATCACCATTGACTAAACTAATAACGCTTTGACCTGAAGCAGCGCTATTCGCTTCTTGGCGAAAGCCCACTAGGGTCATATTTTCAGCTTCAATTCTAATTTCCGACACTTCCGAAACCTTGTTCTATCTCGATCTAGTTGTTACGACGTCCAATAAAAATCTTGGTCTATTTGATTTGTACGAATCAGATATTCCAATTGCTTTAAACGGGTAAAACCTCGAAATAAAAAGGTTTCTTCTGTCATATCTGTGAGGTTAAACAAGTCATATAGCTGTTGTGCGCCACGCTGTGCATCCCACTCACATTTAAATCCTGGCAAGAGGGTGTTAATCTTCTCAAACGAAACGCGGTAGCTGCGGTTGTCGGCACCATTATCGCCAAAGCTTAATTGACATCCTGGAAAGACATCCGCAATAATTTCTGCCACTTCTTTGACACGATAGTTATGTGCTGTGTCCCCGACATTAAAAATTTGGTTATGTACAATGTCGCGCGGTGCTTCTAAGGCACAAATAATCGCTTTGCAGATGTCCAACACGTGAACTAAAGGACGCCAAGGAGTACCATCACTAGTCATCTTAATCTCATTAGTCGTCCATGCTAGTCCGGCGAGGTTATTGAGGACAATATCAAAGCGCATTCTGGGTGAGGCACCAAACGCGGTAGCATTGCGCATAAATGTCGGCGAGAATCCATCATCTGCTAAGGCTTGTACATCCCGCTCGACAAGCGTTTTACACTCAGCGTAAGCAGTTTGCGGATTGACTGGAGACTCTTCGGTGACATCAACGCCTGTGGCGACACCATACACACTGCATGACGACATATACACAAAGCGTCTTACCCCTGCTGCTTTGGCTAAATTAGCCAGTGCAACAGAACCTTTGTGGTTAATTTCATAAGTAATATTCGGTGCAAGTTGTCCAGTAGGATCGTTTGATAACTCCGCCATGTGAACGATCGCTTCTACACCTTGCAAGTCTTCAGTTGTAATTTGGCGAATATCTTTGTTGAGGGTTTGTGCTGTCGCTTTGGTACCGTTATACAACCAACCAGCTTTGTAAAAGCCAGTGTCGATCGCTAACACTTCATGTCCGCGCTGCAACAATAGTGGAGCAAACAGAGAGCCGATGTACCCCTCAGTACCAGTAACAAGAATTTTCATCAGTAAAAAACCTAAACGTGAATGAGTGTCGATTCAAGATGAGATTGAGCTGGAATCGCAAGTGAAATCGCTTTACCAATCTCAAGAGAAGAAGTCGCCGCCGGAGAAGGAGCATTACACACATGCATTGCCCTCATTCCTGGCACAATCAAAAAGTCATCAACCAACTTGCCATCACTTTGCAATGCCTGCGCCCTTACCC
>NZ_PEIG01000032.1 GCF_002749975.1 Gloeocapsopsis sp. IPPAS B-1203
TTAAAGATATTCCTCCCTACACTGTCGCTGGTGGTAATCCTGCACGTCCTCTCAAGCAACGCTTTAGTGATGCAGAAATTGAGCAATTACTTGCTATTCGTTGGTGGGATTGGGATATAGCTAAAATATCATAGCCTTTGCTTGCTAAAAAAGGGGCGAGGCCTTTACCAGATTTAGAATAGTAGATACGCCCATTTTCTATACTTCCATGAAGTAAAAAGCATATTTCTCCATTCTCATCTCCACAATACCGCTTCATATGTAGCTTGAAATCTTCCCTCTCGATGAATAGAGATTCTTCTTTTACCTGGATGTCTGTTTGCATTCAACAAAAATAGTGTGCATGCCGAGTATAAAAAATTTCTTAGTCTTTATTTATTTGAGTGGGTTTTTCCTCTAAAAAAATGCGTAATTCTTTAGTTTTGGTTTTTCAAACAATTGCAATGATAGATGTATGAATAGTGCAGGGTTAAAGGAACAGGGTTCAAAATATTTTTTGGGGTTCATCGGTAAACTTTCCTTTTATTTCATATTTGTTTTGTTGGTGAACAGTTCCTGTGTTGGAGTCAAAAAAGCCAAGCAAAGAGATCAAAATATTCAGAAAGTAATTAGTAGCGCCAAGACCTATGTGGGTACTCCCTACCGATTTGGGGGGCTCACCAGGGCGGGTATGGATTGTTCAGGATTGTTAGTGATTTCATTTAAAGAGGCCGGACTTGATCTTCCTCGTACCTCTAAGGAACAAAGCAAAATTGGAAAAGGGGTAGCGATATATGAATTAAAGCCTGGAGATTTGGTGTTTTTTGCAGCAGGTAAGAGACGGAGAGAAATTACCCATGTGGGATTGGTGACTGAGGTCAGGTCCAAAGATGATGTACAGTTCATTCATGCATCTACCAAGTTGGGGGTAATGGAAACAAACCTCATGGCCGATTACTTCAAAAAGATCTTCATCAAAGCTAGAAGACCGCCTTATTTATAATGAAAAATCTATTTGGTTTCAATTGGAGAAATGCGAATGAAAAGATTCATCCCGCACTATTCTAGCTCTTCCAAATCATAGTCAGCACCTTTGCCATAGCGAATCAGGTCTATTAGGTAGTATTCTTCCAGACTGTTTAGGTCCTTTACCAGAAAATCCTCCGTGTTGATTTTCAATATTTTAAATTCAAACTTTTCTCCATAATTGGTCAGTCGGTACTTCTTCCCTGTCCGTAAAACATCAAATGAAATAGGCATAATGTAAACTTTGAGACAAAACATTCAATTTTCAAGCTAAAAACAAAACTTATTCGAGCTGATTTTGATTTAAGTACTTAGGTTAATTATTTATGAGAAAGAAAATCAGCTATATAGGTTTAAGCTTTTTGGTCACTGTTGCCATCACACTGTTATTTGCCAGCTGCCTCAGGCTTAGAACCAATGATACAGCCGTACTGGACAAGTTAGCAGCTAGAGATGTAGGTGGAGGGGTTTGTTATTTCACTATTTCTGATCGAACCATGAGATACGCTTATGCAGGAGCTGACACCTTGCCTTTGTTGGTGTTGCTTCATGGAGCACCTGGTTCTTCTTCAGGGCTACTGGATTTTCTCACAGATTCTCTGCTACTTTCACATGTCAAGATCATCACCCCGGATAGGGCAGGCTATGGATACTCAGGCTTTGGAAGATCCGAGGTATCTTTGGAAATTCAAGCCAAGTACATTGCAGAAATCATACAGCGGCAGGCATTTGGGCAGCCGGTGATTGTAATGGGCAATTCCTATGGGGGGAGTGTTGCTGCAAGGCTTGCGATGGACTATCCGGAGCTGTTGGATGGGCTACTGCTTATTTCCACAGCTGTGGCTCCAGGAGAGGAGAAAATCTATGGCATCTCCCGACCCTTGCACTTTTTGGGACTGAAATGGTTGATTCCTTCGGTATTGAGAGTAGCCAATGACGAAAAAATGTATCATTTTCGAGAGTTGGAAAAGATGTCAGCTTATTGGGATAATATCAAGGTACCTGTATGGATGCTGCACGGAGAGGCTGACCAATTGATTTATCCGGGAAATGCGCTTTATGCCAAAAAGCGCCTGAAAGGAAGACCATTCAAACTGATTACACTGCCCGAACAGGATCACTATATTATCTGGAATAAACCTGAGCTTGTAAAGGAAACTATCATGAACGCCTTGGTAGAACTGCAAATAGCGCCACCCGAAATCCTGGCTGACGCAAGCTTGGATTGGTCTGAGGCAGTTAACAGCATATCTGCTGATGAAACACCTATAAGAAATGATTTCTCGCATTAGGTGATGTTCAAAATGAGATTTACCTATTGTCTCAGAAAATCAAAGCTGTGTGCTGGAATTACAACTTCATTCTTTTAAATATACCTTCCGGAATAAGTTTAATGACCAGCATGATGATTGCCCAAATTGGGCTCACATAAATCACATTTTTCTTCTTACTTATGCCTCTGAGGATTTGCTTGGCTGCTTTTTCTGGAGAACTTGTGAGAGCAGGAGGCAAATCCAGACCGGCAGTCATCTTGGTATCCATAAATCCCGGTTTCACGGTCATCACATGTATCCCTTTAGCGTATAGACTGTTTCTTAGCCCCGAAAGCCAAGTGCTGAACCCTGCTTTGGCACTTCCATAATAAAAATTACTACCTCTGCCTCTCTCACCAGCTACAGAACTGATGCCTACTATCATTCCTTTGCCTTGTCTGATAAAATAATCTGCCAATGCACTACCAATTGACACTGCACCGGTATAGTTGCTCATGATGATTTTTTCTGCTTCCTGCCATTCAACAAGCGCTTTTTCTTGATCTCCCAAATACCCAAACACGATCACAGCGGTGTCTATACCATCAGGAAGGGCATTTACCCAATCCCTATGCGCTGATACCTGGCTCGCGTCAAAATCCCTTAATGTCACATTGACACCAAAGCGGATTTGTAGGTCTTTTTGCATAGGCTCTAATTCATGCCCTTTTCTCGCTGCCAATACCAGGTCTTTGCCAGATTCAGCGATTTGTTCGGCCATCGCACGAGATATATCTGAGTTGGCTCCTAAAAGCAGTACTTTATTCATATTTCAGTGGTTTTTTTGGTCAGCACAAGCCTTTGAGAAAGTATGGACTGAAACTTTGACTTCGGATTATATTTCTCCATTAACTGAGCTATTTGTTTTCTGGAGGTATAACTTTCATTGAACATTTCAGGACTCATTCTGGCATCTTTTGTCAGATAGATGCGTCCCCCAAATTTTAATACCAAT
>NZ_PEIG01000033.1 GCF_002749975.1 Gloeocapsopsis sp. IPPAS B-1203
AGGAAAAGCTATGAAAGCGGTAATACTGGCAGGGGGACTAGGAACGCGGATAAGTGAAGAGACAACAATCAAACCAAAACCAATGGTAGAGATTGGGGGAAAACCGATACTGTGGCACATTATGAAAACATATGCAGCACATGGAATCAACGATTTCGTGATTTGCTGCGGATACAAAGGATATGTGATTAAAGAGTACTTCGCCAACTACTTTCTACACATGTCAGACGTGACATTTGACATGAGATTCAATCAAATGAACGTGCATTGCGGCTACGCCGAACCGTGGCGAGTCACCTTAGTAGACACAGGCGAAGCCACAATGACAGGCGGACGCTTACGGCGAGTCAAAGAACACGTAGGAAACAGCACATTCTGCTTCACCTACGGAGATGGAGTCAGCAACGTCAACATCACAAGCTTAATCGAATTCCACAAACAACAAAAACTGCAAGCCACCCTGACAGCAGTCCAACCACCAGGAAGATTCGGCGCCATCTGCCTAGCAGAAGAACAAACAAAAATTACCTCATTCAAAGAAAAGCCAGGTGGAGACGGCGCGTGGATCAACGGCGGCTACTTCGTACTCGAACCAGAAGTGATCGACTACATCGGCGACGACAGCACAGTATGGGAACAAGAACCATTAGAAAAACTAGCTCATCTTGAGCAGCTATCAGCATACAAACACGATGGTTTTTGGCAGCCAATGGACACCTTAAGAGACAAAAACTACCTCGAAGAGTTGTGGAAAAAAGGCATTGCCCCCTGGAAAGTGTGGTAATTCCCATCGTCAAAACACAGCCAAACACATCAAGAAAAACAACCAAAACATGTACGACTTTGCAATCATCGGTGGCGGGATAGTCGGATTAGCAACCGCACTCGCCATTGGCAAACGCTACCCCATTGCCAAAATCGTTGTCATCGAAAAAGAAACCACAGTCGCTAGCCATCAAACCGGCAACAACAGTGGCGTGATTCACTCTGGCATTTACTACAAGCCAGGCAGTTTCAAAGCAAAATTCTGCCGCGATGGCAGTCGCTCCATGGTAGAATTCTGCTCTCAACACAACATTGCCCACGAAGTCTGCGGCAAAGTGATTGTCGCAACACATGCCGAAGAACTCCCCCGACTAGAACACCTCTATCAACGAGGACGAGAAAACGGCTTAGAGTTAGAAAAACTCACAAGTGAGCAAGTCAGAGAAATTGAACCGCACGTGCAATGCAGTGCAGGGATTCGCGTCTTTTCCACAGGCATAGTCAACTATCGCCAAGTGGCAGAAAAATACGTGGAACTTGTCACCCATCAAGGTGGTGAAGTGCAATTAGGCACCAAAGTCACCAAGCTCGAGACGCGCACTGATGCCACAATCGTGACAACAAACAAAGGTACAATCTCCACACGCTATCTGATTAACTGTGCTGGACTATTTAGCGATCGCATTGCCCGCCTCGGAAAGACTGACCCACAAGCTCGGATTGTGCCATTTCGGGGTGAATACTACGAACTAGTGAGTGAAAAGCGCTATTTGGTCAAGCATTTGATTTATCCAGTGCCGAATCCGAGTTTCCCATTTTTGGGAGTGCATTTCACGCGGATGATTGATGGGAGCGTGCATGCCGGTCCCAATGCGGTGTTAAGCCTCAAGCGTGAGGGCTATCACAAGAGTGATTTCAATCTGCGCGATTTAACTGAGGTGATGACTTATCCAGGATTTTGGAAGTTAGCTGCCAAGCATGCGGATGAAGGCATTAAAGAGATGATTCGTTCGGTTTCTAAAGCAGCGTTTGTCAAAAGCTTGCAGCAGTTGATTCCCGAGGTGACGGCGGATGATGTTGTGCCCACTCATGCGGGGGTAAGGGCGCAGGCATTGCAAAGTGATGGCAAGTTGGTTGATGACTTTTTGATTGTGCCAGGAATGAGGGCAATGCATGTGTGTAATGCTCCTTCTCCGGCGGCGACTTCTTCTCTTGAGATTGG
>NZ_PEIG01000034.1 GCF_002749975.1 Gloeocapsopsis sp. IPPAS B-1203
ACTAAATATTTATATAAATCATTAATCACAATATTAGCTGCAAGTGGGCTATTTCCTGCCCATGCATTAACACCAAAAAGATAAACCTGCCTTTTTGAACAGCTTTTAGGTTTTTCCAAAGAGGTTTTTGTTTCAAGTTCTCATAGGCTTCTAAATGTCCTAAATCGGAAACTCCAAAAAATAAGATATCACCGTCTATTAGGTCTAGCCGTTCTTCAGAGATGCCGTCTATCCTACTACCATCCACAGAAACATTTTGTGCTGGGGGACGTTTTAGCCCTAAATCTTCGAGGATAGAACCTATAAAGGAGTTTTTCACATAGATGTATGCGTTCTGACCGTAAGAAAAAGCAACAGAAATTGTTTTATTTTGATAGTTATTACCTAGAGCCATGTTTAATTGTTCAATGCGTTGGTTGTAGCGATGTAAAACTTGCTGTGCTTCTTCTTTGCCTAATAATTTGGCAATAACGTCAAATCCTTTTTTCCAGTTTTCTTCTATTAAGTCCGTTGAGATTATGACGGTTGGAGCAATTTTTGAAAGCATAGGATAGCTTTGTTCAGCATCTTCCCATGCCAAAATTAAATCAGGTTTAAGTTCCAAAATTTTCTCCACATTGGGAGAACGTACAAAGCCTATATTCTTGATTCCTTCTACCCTATTGCCCAGGTAAGATTGATCGCTTATGTAGGTTGCATTTAACTCTCCACGTAAAGCATTACTGCCAATTGGTTTAACACCCAGAGTAGGCGCGTGACCTAGTATCTCGTAGGAAATGATAATAATTCGTTGAGGTTCATTCGGAACACAAGTTTCACCCATTGGGTGTTGCACCGTTCGGCAAGGAGTTGAGGGTGGTTTAGGAGTTAGCCTTTGGCGATGCTCGATTGTTGTACCGCTACAGGCTGTGATGATAGCGACCGTGAGGAGTAATAGCAATAGTTGTTGGCTTACCCTTCTCAGTCTCCCCCTCTTCTTGGCAAGGTGGAGTTGATTGCCGTAATTCACAAACTGTCTGAGCAATCGCCTCCAATACATCATCAAGTCGTTCATAGACTTGCTCATTGGTAAACATCATCACGTAAATTCCCATCGATTTCAGAAATAGTTGTCGTTTATGATTGGAGTCAAACAGTTCAGAGTACTTGCTTCATGCAACTGGAAGACTACTTCAATTTGCTGGCACCTAACGACATCCGGCTAAAAGTTACTCAAATTGGCATTGAGACAATTCTGTATGTTGATTTAGTGCCAAGCGAGCGGAGTTTACGGACGTTCATAGAATTCGTTAAGGTATAGGATAAAAGTCTTTAAGTAAAGTCCTATGAGCCAAGAGCAAGTCATTTCATCTAATCCCAAAGTCATGATGGGGAAGCCAGTGATTGCGGGAACTCGTATAACTGTGGAGCTAATCTTAGAAAAGTTGGCAGCAGGAGAGACAACTGAGCAGATTTTACAAGCCCATCCACAACTAACAGAGGAGGCGATCGCAGCAGCTTTAAGGTTTGCGTTAGAGGTTTTGCGCTCAGATGTTGTTTATCCTGTTGAGATTGCTTCGTAAAATTTTTGGCAGATGAAAACCTGGATGCTCCCATCGTGAATCGCCTGCGGCAAGATGGGCATTTTGTTTTGTATGTGATGGAATTGGAACCTGGTATTTCTGATGATGACGTGCTTGATATCGCGAGCAAAGAAGGTTGTCTACTCATTACTTCAGATAAAGATTTTGGTGAATTGGTTTTCCGATTGCAACGGATAACAGCAGGCGTGATTCTAGTCAGGTTAGC
>NZ_PEIG01000035.1 GCF_002749975.1 Gloeocapsopsis sp. IPPAS B-1203
ATTATAAACATATGAACACCCATGACGACTTGTCGACACACAGGGGCATGATTATATTAGGAGAGTCTTTTGCATCATTTCAAACTATAAAAGTAATAGCCATGAAAGAGCCTACAGTAACTTTCGAACAAATCATTGAAAGAGCTTGTGGTATAGATGTACACAAGAGTCTTGTTGTTTGCACCATTAATGGGACGGGAATAAAGGAAGAAACACGTTCCTTTAACGGGTTCACAGAATCTCTCGTTGAACTTCGAGATTGGTTAAAAGAAAATGGAGTAACTCATGTGGCGATGGAAAGTACTGGAGTTTACTGGAAGCCTGTGTTCAACATTTTTGAAGAAGACTTTGAAATAATCCTTGTTAATGCACGTCATATCAAGAATGTTCCAGGCCATAAGACAGACAAAAAGGATAGTAAGTGGATAGCCAAATTGTTGCTATGTGGATTACTGAAAGGAAGTTTCATTCCTCCAAAGCCTATTCGCGAGTTGCGTGATCTTACTCGATATAAACGCAAGATCATAGGACACATTACTTCGGAGAAAAACCGGATTCAAAAGATACTAGAAGATGCCAACATCAAGCTATCTAGCGTAGTGAGCGATATGAGTGGGGCTGTGGCTACACGGATCATTGATGCACTTATAGGAGGCGAAGAGAATGTGAGTGAGTTGGTGAAATTTCGTCATGGAAAGATGCATTGTACAGAAGATGAATTAGCTGCTTCTCTTAGAGGAAAGCTAACTAATCATCACCGTTTCATGCTTCAAACCATCAAGGAATCCATTGGAGAGAAAGAAAGACTCCTTGAAAAACTTGACGCCCAAATAGAAAAGATGCTTAAAGAAAGTGAATTGGAACTAGATGCTAAATTGCTACAGACCATTCCTGGCGTAGGAAAAGAAGGAGCAGCCTACATATTGGCAGAAATAGGCAATGATATGAGTCAGTTTCCAAATGAGCAGCATCTAACATCGTGGGCAGGAATGAGCCCCGGATGCAATGAGTCGGGAGGCAAAAAAAAAAGTAGTCGAACCACGCATGGGAACATACATTTAAAAACACTGCTCACTCAATTTGCCTGGGCAGCGACAAGAACGAAAAACACATATCTGAGAAGTAAGTATGATAGTCTCGTAGGAAGAAGAGGTAAAAAAAGAGCGCTAGTTGCAATAGGACGTAAGATCCTCATAGCGGCCTACTTCATCTTAAGGGATCAAACTCCATACAAAGAACTCGGAGGTGGTTTTTTGGATAACAGAAAAAAAGACAAGCAAGTACAACGATACTTAATCAAGTTGAGAGAGCTTGGTATAAATGTGCATATAGAGAAGGCAGCATAAGGAAAAAAAAAGGTCGATCGTTACTGGAGGTTGAAATATCATTGCTAAAACAATGAAACCCCGAATATGAAACTGACCGCAAACGCTAAGCACACAGGAGTATTGCCTAGAGCATGTAGATGAAAATTTAACTTTCTTAGCGTTTTTTCTGCTACTTCAAACTTAACTATGAACTAGATAGTAAAAATATAAACAGATGAAA
>NZ_PEIG01000036.1 GCF_002749975.1 Gloeocapsopsis sp. IPPAS B-1203
CATCAGTGATGGCATAGTTGTTGGATGCAATTGCGTCTTCGAGCTGAGTGGTGCTGTTGACGAATTGGACGTTGTCTATTCCAGCTTCGTTGTAGGCGCGTTGCGCTTTTTCGACGTTGCGGTTGGCGATCGCTACGAGTTCCATACCTGGAACTGAGTTGATGATTTGATTGGCAATCCCGCGTCCCATGAATCCTGAGCCGATCATGCCCACACGGATTGGCTTTCCTGCTTCTGCTCTTGCTTTTAGTGCGCTGTCTATTATGATCATGCCTATACTCCTATAACAGTCTGTTCCAACAAAGCCCAAGCAGCATCTTTAGCAGAAATCTCACTGACTGGGATTGGCCAATCAATCCCCAAAACAGGGTCATCATAACGCAACCCGCGCTCATAGCCTGGAGTGTAAAACTCACCAACCTGATAGACGACTTCTGCACCATCCGTCAGTGCTTGATAACCGTGGGCAAACATTTCTGGGACATACAACGCGCGGCGATTTTGAGCAGATAACTCCACACCAATATGTTGCAAGTACGTTGGTGATTGTGGGCGCATATCAACAATCACGTCATAAATTGCACCAGAGATACAACGCACAAGTTTAGTTTCACACGCAGGGGCGACTTGATAATGCATCCCGCGTAGCGTTCCTTTGTGATGGTTAAACGACAAGTTGCATTGTGCTACTGTTGCTTTTAACCCGTGTGCGGCAAATTCTTCGGCACAGTAGGTGCGGGCAAAAAAACCACGATGATCTGGTTTTTCTTCTATGTCAATGATGTATGCACCTTTAAGAGGTGTTTGAGTAAATTTCATGCTGTTCTCCAATAGAAATCTTTGTCTATTTGCTGCGTGCGCATTAAGTATTCCAATTGTTTTAAGCGAGTGAAACCTCGAAATAAAAAGGTTTCTTCTGACATATCAATTTGAGTAAATACGTTATATAGCTGTTGTGCACCACGTTGTGCATCCCACT
Organism: Gloeocapsopsis sp. IPPAS B-1203; assembly: GCF_002749975.1. NCBI lineage: Bacteria > Bacillati > Cyanobacteriota > Cyanophyceae > Chroococcidiopsidales > Chroococcidiopsidaceae > Gloeocapsopsis > Gloeocapsopsis sp. IPPAS B-1203. The sequence goes on from NZ_PEIG01000036.1 coordinate 980, forward strand.
CGCATTTGAATCCTGGTAGTTGAGTGTTGATCTTCTCAAAGGAAACACGGTAGCTGCGGTTGTCGGCACCATTATCTCCAAAACTGACTTGGCATCCTGGAAAGACATCCGCAATAATTTCTGCCACTTCTTTGACACGATAGTTATGTGCCGTGTCCCCGACATTAAAAATTTGGTTATGTACAATGTCGCGCGGCGCTTCTAAGGCACAGATGATTGCCTGACAAATATCAAGCGCATGAACTAAAGGACGCCAAGGAGTACCATCACTAGTCATCTTAATCTCATTAGTCGTCCATGCTAGTCCGGCGAGGTTATTGAGGACAATATCAAAGCGCATTCTGGGTGAGGCACCAAATGCTGTGGCATTGCGCATAAATGTCGGCGAAAAATCATCATCGGCGAGTGCTTGAACATCGCGTTCGACAAGCGTTTTACACTCAGCGTAAGCAGTTTGCGGATTGACTGGAGACTCTTCGGTGACATCAACGCCTGTGGCGACACCATACACACTGCATGACGACATATACACAAAGCGTCTTACCCCTG
>NZ_PEIG01000037.1 GCF_002749975.1 Gloeocapsopsis sp. IPPAS B-1203
TGATTGCCATCTGCTAACAATGGTTGCAGCTACCAACTTTCTTATCATGGGAGAGGTAAGTGGTATTTCTTGATCATATTTCACCTTTTGTGAAGCTACATAATAAAATGCGAGAAAGCATAATGTCATGTGTTTATGAAAGCCTTCCCAGCTCCTGACCTGATAATCCCCCATACCCAATTCATTTTTCCCCTCTTGAAATATCCTTTCCACAAACACCCGTTGTCCTTGTCTGGCGACTATTTGCTCCAGACTATCCTGATGCATATTACAGAATGAGTACTTCACTGTTCCATCTGTATCTTTCCTAATGATGAGTTGGAGCATGAGTAGCGTGCCTTTTTTCTTGTCGGTGCATATCCATATCTGTTTTTGATGGAATAGTGCTGTGATTTTCTGCTTTGTACCATCCCTGAAGCTTATTCTTTTAAAATCATCCAAACTATCAAGACTATCGAAGTATTGCTCCAATGAACAAGTTTTATGATCGGTTTTGGGGTATTTAGGCTTTCTGCCCCTAGTTCGCTCTCTTTTTTCGATTGGTCGAAAATCGGGCTTTTCAGTATAGATATGGACATTTTCTTTAACATCTCCGATAAAAGGGATTCCCTCGTGATCAAGTGTCCGTATCAATTCATAGCTACTTCCATACAAGGAATCAAAGGCAACATAGTCAAACTTGATCCCGGTAGAGCAGGCTTGACGGATCATATCAAGAGCCATCTGTGGCTTGGTCTGGTATTGTATATGCTTGGGGATTTTGGCCTTTGCTCGTCTATTGGCATCATCTGCCCAGCTATGTGGCATGTAAAGTTGCAAATTGATGGGGCAGTAATGACGCCCTTGAGTCAAGCCAGCCACTACTGCCACCTGCCCATTGTCCTGTTTGCCTATACAGCCCAAATATTGCCTTCCGATACATGCGGAATGTTTCCCTTTCTTGCGAAAACCCACCTCATCAATCAAAAAGCCTACTTCTTTATCTTTTGCAAAAAGGTCTTGAGCCTGTAAGGATAGCTTTCTGAGTACTTGCTGATAGTCCCAAGGGGAATCACAAAGTAGATGATTGAAGCTTTGGTGATCGAGCTCCCCCAATGAATCTGAAATTGAGGTGCAGTTTGCTCTGTTTTTTTCACTCTTGAAAAGACCACGAATGTAACAAAGGGCTTTTTGGGATACTGGATGTGTCTTGGTGGTGAAAAGAGATTGGAAAGGTGCTAGAACCTGATCGAGTCCAAATGCCACGTTTTCAAGCACTTGGAAATTCTGAAAATCATATTTTTTTGCCGTCTATTTTAATAGCGGCCTTTTTTGTAGTTTTGGTAATTATGTTTTAGCTAAGGCAAAGATAGCAAGGGAGCCGTCCCCTGTCAACTCTTTGCCTTTTTTTCTAACTTGACAAAGTAGGG
>NZ_PEIG01000038.1 GCF_002749975.1 Gloeocapsopsis sp. IPPAS B-1203
CAATAGCGTCCTAAATAAAAGAGAGAGAGGTATAGTTTTTTGCCCAAAATAGGTATTTTGGGTTTGCACCAAAAAACGCCCTCTCTCATGAGTAATATTACTTTGTTTTCTCAGATTATTAAAAAGATCGACCGATCAATTTTCAAAAAACTAGTAAATGAAAAGCAAACAGATAAAGGCTGCAAAGGTTTTGACAGCTGGACACATCTTGTATCTATGCTTTTCTGTCATTTTGCTAAAAGCACATCTGTAAGAGATATCTCTAATGGGCTTAGATCAGCGACAGGCAACCTCAACCATCTTGGCATATCAAAAGCGCCATCTAAGTCGAGCATAAGCTATCAAAACAAGCGTAGAGACTCCGATTTATTCAAAGAGCTTTATTATTCTCTTCTAAAAAGTTTAGGACAGCAGGCTTCGTTGAAACGGGTTAAACTCAAGATTAAAGTACCTGTCTATCTTCTAGACGCTACTGTGATCAGCCTTTGCTTATCTATGTTTGACTGGGCAAAGTTTCGAACTCAAAAAGGAGCAGTAAAAATACACACCTTACTAGATTATGATGGTAAACTCCCTGTTTATGTGAACATTACCGAAGGAAGTGTAGCTGACAATAAAGGTGCTTACAACATTCCTTTAGAAAAGGGATCTGTGATTGTGGCTGATAGGTATTATAATGATTTTCCCATGCTCAACGTTTGGGACAGCAAAGAGGTATTTTTTGTCATTAGGCACAAAGAAAATCTCTCCTATAAATCCATCAAAGAACGAGAACTCCCAGAAAATACTGCCCAGCATATCCTAAAGGATGAAGAAATAGAGTTAGCTAATCCTATCTCTAAGAATAAATATCCTGGAAAAATAAGAAGAGTAGTTGTGTGGGATGAGGACAACGAGCAAACAATCGAACTGATAACCAATAACTTCAAATGGGCTGCACAAACAATAGGAGACCTATATAAATCTAGATGGGAAATTGAAGTGTTTTTTCGAGACATCAAACAGTTACTCCATATCAAAACCTTTATAGGTACATCTAAAAATGCAGTAATGATCCAAATATGGACCGCACTGATAACAATCCTGTTACTTAAAGTAATGAAAGCGGTAGCTAAATATCGTTGGCATCTGTCAAACTTAGTGGCATTTATAAGACTCAATATTTTTGTGAAGATAGAACTCCAAAAATGGCTAGATCGACCCTTTGAAGAACATAAAAAACCACCAAAAAATAAATCACAGGGGGTTCTATTTCCAGAATATTTATAAAAACATAGCTCAATGGGAATAAGAACACTTTAGATATTAACTTATCATTTATTTAGGACAGCATTG
>NZ_PEIG01000039.1 GCF_002749975.1 Gloeocapsopsis sp. IPPAS B-1203
CTGATGGGGTGACAGGGAGCTAGAATAAAGGCTGGATTTGGTCTATAGCTTTCAAACCACGCTGATAATAGAGTTGCTTGTTGCGATTAATACGCATCCATTGACCTACCCAGTGAATACATAACTGGAGATTATTTAGCCAAGATTTACCATACAAGCCTATCCAAAAATTACTATGGCGGCGTTGAATTCGACCCCTATCTTTTGGACGACAGATGTAACGTTCAACCTTTGATGTTTTAATACTTATACCTTGAATAATTGCGCTGGTATAGGCAATAGCAATGAGTAAAACAATTACAGATAGACGAGCTTCAATTGCATAGCATCCTTCAAGATTGTAACCACCGCTTTTACAGTCTTTAAACATACACTCAATTCCACTACGCTGTTGGTAAGTAGCTACAGCAGCTTGAAGGGTTGATAGATTAGTTAATAAAAACCAGCCTTCTTTTGTCTGAGTCCGACGGTAGTTTCGGCTCCATTTACACGCTACGTTAAACTGGCTAAAGCCATTTTGCTTAGTAATATTGACTCCAGCAAAGAACATAGACAGACCTGGTTTTAACCCTAGTTGCTTTAACTGTTGTGTAAACTCGTTTTGGCGACGAATATACTCGTTACACCTTAAGCGCAGACATATTGCTACCCCTTGTTTCTCCAGCCACTGCCCTAATTCAATTGAGCAAAACTCTCGGTCGCCTAAAACAGTAACTTTGTAGTCCAATTGCGGTAGCACGGTAGTGAATAGAGCTTGTTGCTGATTGAAGTTACTATTACCTCTGTGCGATAAAAACTGCCAATTTACAGGAATAGCTCTTGAATTCCAAACTAGGCTTACCATCAATAAATTTAAATCACGCCACTGCGTTCTATCGACTACAAGAATTAACTCTTTGTTATCGGTGAAATAGCTGCACAGCAAATAGTTGATAATTGCAAACCAAATTGTAGAAATTGTCAAACATTGGCACATTAAAAACCTTTGCAACAGGCGACGGCGACTCTCGAATTTAATTGGTAGTGGTAGATTTGCAGCTAGCCTTTCTAATCGAACTTGTTTTTGCCCTTGCAGTAGTTCAACTAGAAGATTTAGTAGTATGTATTGATTCGCATTCAGTGTGGAGCGCAAATGAGTCTGATAGAATTTAGGCAGCATTTTTTGTGATAGGCAGGCGATGTCAATAGCCAGCCTATCTTTTTTTGACCCAAAGCTTAAAACTATTATCTAGCTTTACTTTTAGCCCTCCTGTCACCCCATCAG
>NZ_PEIG01000040.1 GCF_002749975.1 Gloeocapsopsis sp. IPPAS B-1203
TAACCTGAGTTCGGGTTAAGCTGTTTGAGATAAAAGCCACTCCATCTGAAGGCTGGGTTTCTTAGGTTGATGGCAGTAAGCAATTAATCCGCAAAGAACGTTAACGCAGAAATTAACAGGGCTTCGGTGTCTAGAATGCTCAATCTGAGAAATGTTCTTGAGTTGATCGTTAATTGTCTCAATAATTGAACGTTTACGGGACAAAAGCTTATCATGGAGAAGCATGAGCTTATTCTTCATGTGGCGACGGGGTTTGGCAAAAAATTGGATTCCCAACTCTGCCAACAGTTGACAAGCAAGTTTTTGGGAAACATAGCCGCGATCACCAAAGATTTTTCCGAAAAGACCACACAGTAAATCAAGAACGGGTTGACGGTCATCAATATTACCAGGAGTTAAAGTCACATTTAAAAGTTGACCAAGCTCATTGACTACAATGTGAAGTTTAAAACCAAAAAACCAATCCACGGAAGTTTTACCACGAGCCGCTAAACCTTCAAACACTTGATGGCGAGAAATTCGACGATTATGGCAGACTTTCAGACTAGTGGCATCGATAAAACCGATACCTGTACAACTTCCAAAACAATGTTTCAGATAGACACACAAAGGTATGAGTGTTGAGGGCATCCATTCCACAAATCGTTGATAACTCGGTAAACCTGGAAACGCTGAACACCATTGCTGTTTGACATGATTCAAATAAAAATGTTTAAAATTTCGGTAGTGATGTTGATGAAATGCAATCAGTATCGTCATTATTTCACTCAAACACACACTTCTAGCCCGAACCCGTCTTCTTCCTTCATGTCTCAACAGCTTTTTGTGCCATTGGCTTTCAAACGCTTTACAGAAATCATCTACATGGCAGAACAAAGATTCTAAACTAAACATAGGACAGGTGCTGAATTTAACGTTATTTTCAGCTTACTACCTGTCCCTTTTCTTATCCCGAACTCAGGTTAA
>NZ_PEIG01000041.1 GCF_002749975.1 Gloeocapsopsis sp. IPPAS B-1203
AGAGGATGTTTTAAAAGTAGGGTGTTTTGTAAGAAAGCTCACAAAGCTTAGGCTGAGATTTGTAGAAACCAGCACCTTGTGAGCGAATGACTAAAGCATACCGTAGCAATCTGACGTGGGAACAGTGGGAATTAATAGCAGAGCTTTTCCCCAGAGCAAAACCAGGTGGTCGTCCTCGCAAATTAGCTATATATACCGTTGTCAATGCCATTCTCTACGTGTTGTGTGAAGGATGTACTTGGCGAGGATTACCTGGGGATTTTCCCGCTTGGTCAACAGTCTATGGTTATTTTTGGAGGTGGAGCAAAGACGGTACATGGTTAAAAATACACGACAAACTCTACCAATGGTCAAGGGTAGCGGCTGGACGTCAAGCCAGCCCATCTGAAATTGCAGTCGATAGCCAATCTGTGGAAACAGCAACCATGATCTCAACAGACGTGGGTTATGACGCGGGTAACAAGATACATGGACGCAAACGACATCTGAGTGTGGATTTGTTAGGGCTAGTTTTACGAGTTCTGGTAAGTGCTGCGAGTGTTCCCGAGCGCACTGGAGCCAAAGAAGTCCTCACCAGAGTTCATGATACAGGTAATCAGGTAAAACGGTTGCACACCATTTGGATGGATGGCGGCTACCGAGGAGAAGATTTTAGGCGATGGGTAATGGATCTGTTTCGGTGGATTGTGGAAATTGTTCTTAGACCTTTGGAGAAACAAGGTTTCGTCATCTTACCCAAACGTTGGGTTGTAGAGAGAACTTTTGGTTGGCTTAACTGGTGTCGGCGTTTAAGTAAAGATTATGAACGACTACCACAAACCTCGGAGACTTTTATTTATATTGCCATGATCCGTATTATGGTTCGACGACTTGCATGATTTTTAACGCGCTTTGACTTTTCAAACATCCTCTTAGA
>NZ_PEIG01000042.1 GCF_002749975.1 Gloeocapsopsis sp. IPPAS B-1203
AGAGGATGTTTGAGAAGTAGCAAATTATACTCATTGGGTAGAATGGAGGGATGAAGCGAAAACCTGACAATACTGACGTTAGCGATGTTGAGTGGGCAATTATTGAACCGTTGATTCCAGGAGTTCAGCCTAGTGGACGCCCGCGTTTGAGAAATCCGCGTGAGATTGTTAATGCAATCTTTTATATTCAACGTGCTGGCTGTGCATGGCGCTTGCTCCCTCATGAGTTCCCACCGTGGCAAACAGTCTATTATTACTTTCGTGCATGGCAGATTGCTGGTGTGTGGCAAGCTATGCTCAAAGCTGTTCGCGAACGAGTGCGTCAAATGTTAGGACGACAGGCCACACCAAGTGCTGGAATTATTGATGCTCAGTCGGTGAAAACGACCGAGGCAGGTGGTTGTGAACGCGGGTATGATGGTGGCAAAAAGGTGAAAGGGCGTAAGCGTCACTTGTTGGTTGATACTCAGGGCTTTTTGCTTAAAGCTAAGGTACTAGCAGCGAATAAAGCTGACCAGGAAGGCGCAAAACAACTACTTGAAGGAATCAAACAACAATTTCCATGCTTACAGCATCTGTGGGTTGATGGCGGGTATCGCACGACTTTTGTCAGTTGGGTTAAAGAACACTTCGGTTGGAGCGTACAGCGCGTGCAGCATCCAAATGCTGGGTTTCGTCGTCGCATCACCGCTCCAGGTGTTGAACCTGCGCCGATTGATCGTAGCTTCCAGGTAATTCCTCGGCGATGGGTTGTGGAACGAACTTATGGTTGGCTAGGACGATATCGGCGACTCAGCAAGGATTATGAGTGTTTACCGGAGACATCCGAAGCTTTCATCTACTCTACGTCTCTACGTATACTTCTGCATAGATTGGCATAATTTGCTACTTCTCAAACATCCTCT
>NZ_PEIG01000043.1 GCF_002749975.1 Gloeocapsopsis sp. IPPAS B-1203
AAGCACGCGATCGCCAAACAACACCGCCCGCGCCACAGACAGCGGCACCTCAAAATGACATAAGTGATAAGGAGTATAGAAGCTATACAGTGGACCTTCACCTAACTTGTACAAATTGAGATAATGGCGTTGTTTGGGGTCATCATGAGTCGCAAACACAAACACCCCAGGACCTGGTTTTGCACCAACAACGTAATCAACAATGCCACCCAGTTCTTGCAGTTGGTCCACATCATACATTGAAGTCATCTCATCCACATGACCTGTGAAGTCATAACCCAACATGCCCCGCTGTGCCACCTTCATCCCTGTGGCATTGGCAACAATTGCCTGTTCAAACGAGATTTTCGTGCCATCGGCAAAACTTGTCACCATGGTGGGGTTTTGTCCCCAGCGTTGAGCAAAACCAGCTTGAGTCGTCGGGTTGCGATAGGGGTCTTGTAATCCTTTGATGTTGCCACACACCAAGGGTTTCAAGCCGATGCTTTGCACAAACCGATACAGATTCATCTCGACACCAGGTTGGTCGCCATCACAGGCACTTAAGATCACTCCGGCTTTGTCGGCATACACTTTGAGGATCGGACCAATCGTACCGTCGAGTTCGGCGTTCATCAGAATCACGTGTTTGCGGTGGGCGATCGCTTCCATGACTACATGGGCACCAAATTCAATTGCACCGGTGACTTCAATTAAGGCATCAATACCTGCGGCTTGACACAATAGCAGGGCGTCATCAGTGATGGCATAGTTGTTGGATGCAATTGCGTCTTCGAGCTGAGTGGTGCTGTTGACGAATTGGACGTTGTCTATTCCAGCTTCGTTGTAGGCGCGTTGCGCTTTTTCGACGTTGCGGTTGGC
>NZ_PEIG01000044.1 GCF_002749975.1 Gloeocapsopsis sp. IPPAS B-1203
TAGGTGTTGCACAATAAAGTCATGATTAAAGTGGCAGAGGGATAGTCCAATACTTAAGATAATCAAGTAACAAGCGAACGGATGCTTTTAACATTTCAGTAGACTTTGAGTAACACAAAGTTTTGCGGTGTAAGCGTGCTAAGAAGTGTCTCAGCCTTGTGTTTTCTCCTTCAACCCTCGTCATGTAGGTTTTGCTAACAAGATGGCAAATGTCGTCAATAAACATCGCATAAACTGCATAACCATCTGTGACATACCAGAAGCTTTGCCAACAGCGGACAATCTGCCACAACTGCTTAAATGTTTCAGCACTTCTATCACCTAAGACCCAAGCTAATATTCCTGGCGCTTTGTGGTTGACGGCTGTCCACAACCAAAACTTGTTTTTTTTGACCCGACAAAGGTTTGCAGTTCATCTAGTTCAGTAATCTCTGGAATTTCTGCTGCTTGAGGTGCATCTGCTAGGGCAATACCTGCAAGTTTCACCCAATTAATTATGGTGTTATGGTTGATACCAGTTACCCGTTCAATCGCGCGAAATCCCATGCCATTCACATACATTCTTAAGCAGATGCGCTTGACATCATCTGAATAGCCTTTCGGACTATACGATTCTACAAACTGGCGACCACACTGTTTACAAACATAGTTTTGTTTGCCGTGGTGACGACCGTTTTTACTGATTTGAGTTGATTCACATTTAGGACATTTCATACTCCTATTATGCAACACC
>NZ_PEIG01000045.1 GCF_002749975.1 Gloeocapsopsis sp. IPPAS B-1203
GTTATTCTTAATTGAATTTTTCTTTTTGTTTATCATCTCTTAAATGCCAATCAACAAGTCGAACGGGTTCGGTCAAGGGCGGCCTGTGTTGCGCCTGCGGCAGGCCGTTTATATACCCTTGACGGGTTCCGAGCGACTGTTACCTTTGCATTTGAGATGTAAAACAATCATGCCGCTACTTTTAAGCGGGCTTTATAAACATCTACCGGTTTTTGCCTATTGATTCCCTGATGCGATCGTTCAAAGTTATACCTTTTTATAAATCGATCAAGTCCTTTCTCCAACTCCCATCCGTTGATTGGAGGGAACAAATATACATAGTCCCTCTTTACCGTTCTCCAAAACCGCTCGATATACGCATTATCTGTTGCCCTACCTTTTCCGTCCATACTTACCTTAATGCTATAATTACGCATCTTTTCTAGCCATGCTGCACAGGTGAACTGGCTACCTTGGTCGGAGTTGATAATCTCTGGTTTACCATATACCTCAATGGCTCGATCAACCACCTGATGCACACTGGCTGCACTTAATGTATTGGACAAGCCCCAGCCCACTATAAAGCGACTGTACACGTCAATGATTGCTGTCAAGTACATAAATCCCTTTTTCATAGGGATATAGGTGATGTCAATCTGCCATACCTGATTGGCTCTCTCTATACAAAGATTACCCAACAAATA
>NZ_PEIG01000046.1 GCF_002749975.1 Gloeocapsopsis sp. IPPAS B-1203
TTGTGGGAGCGGTTTTGCAACTGGGTAACATCAACAGATAATCGGCTATACGTAGGCTGGTTTGGAGTATTGATGATCCCAACCCTCTTAGCAGCAACAACCTGCTTCATCATCGCATTTATAGCAGCCCCCCCCGTAGACATCGACGGGATCAGAGAGCCAGTAGCCGGTTCATTAATCTACGGCAACAACATCATCAGTGGCGCAGTAGTACCATCATCAAACGCAATTGGGTTACACTTCTACCCAATCTGGGAAGCAGCATCATTAGATGAGTGGCTCTACAACGGTGGACCATACCAGTTAGTAATATTCCACTTCTTAATTGGAGTATTCTGCTACATGGGACGCGAGTGGGAACTTAGCTACCGCTTAGGAATGCGCCCGTGGATTGCCGTAGCCTACTCAGCACCAGTAGCAGCAGCAACAGCAGTATTTTTGATCTACCCAATCGGACAAGGTTCATTCAGCGATGGCATGCCACTAGGCATCAGCGGCACATTCAACTTCATGTTAGTGTTCCAAGCCGAGCACAACATCCTGATGCACCCGTTCCACCAGTTAGGAGTAGCAGGAGTATTCGGTGGTGCACTATTCAGCGCCATGCACGGTTCACTAGTCACCAGCTCGTTAGT
>NZ_PEIG01000047.1 GCF_002749975.1 Gloeocapsopsis sp. IPPAS B-1203
GGGTAAGGGCGCAGGCATTGCAAAGTGATGGCAAGTTGGTTGATGACTTTTTGATTGTGCCAGGAATGAGGGCAATGCATGTGTGTAATGCTCCTTCTCCGGCGGCGACTTCTTCTCTTGAGATTGGCAAAGCGATTTCACTTGCGATTCCAGCTCAATCTCATCTTGAATCGACACTCATTCACGTTTAGGTTTTTTACTGATGAAAATTCTTGTTACTGGTACTGAGGGATATCTTGGTTCTCTATTGGCTCCTATGCTAATGGAAGCTGGACATGAAGTTATTGCAGTAGATACTGGATTCTACAAAGCTGGTTGGTTATACAATGGCACAGATCTCACTGCCAAAACTTTAAACAAAGATATTCGCCAAATTACAATTGAAGACTTGCAAGGTGTAGAAGCCATCGTTCACATGGCGGAGTTATCAAACGATCCTACTGGACAACTTGCACCGAATATTACTTATGAAATTAACCACAAAGGTTCTGTTGCACTGGCTAATTTAGCCAAAGCAGCAGGGGTAAGACGCT
>NZ_PEIG01000048.1 GCF_002749975.1 Gloeocapsopsis sp. IPPAS B-1203
GATCATCACCCATGATGTAGATGCCTAACTCACCTTTGCCACTTTCTATCCGAACATAATGTTCGCCTTTGGGGATTTTGAACGTGGGTGCGACTTTCTTGCCAATATACTGGTAATCAAAGCCATTCCACTCCGATTTTTTGCCTTCGGCTAACCGCTTCGCTTCCAAGTTTTCAAATGGACCACCTGGTAGAGCTTTGAGCGCTTGACGCAAAATCTTAACCGACTCGCGCATCTCACGAATCCGCACTAAGTAACGTGCAAAGCAATCGCCCGCTGTTTCCCAATGTACGTCCCAATCCAAGTCGTCGTAGCATTCGTAATGGTCTACTTTGCGTAAATCCCACTTCACCCCGCTGGCGCGTAACATCGGACCTGACAATCCCCAGTTGATCGCTTCAGAGCGCGAGATTGTGCCGATACCTTCTACACGGCGGCGGAAGATGGGATTATTGGTAATCAGACGTTCGTATTCGTCTACTTTTGGGTCAAAATA
>NZ_PEIG01000049.1 GCF_002749975.1 Gloeocapsopsis sp. IPPAS B-1203
AAAGAGATCGCTTCGTATTCATCGGGTGGTCAGGAATATTGCTATTTCCCTGTGCATACATGGCACTAGGGGGATGGCTAACAGGAACAACATTCGTGACAAGTTGGTACACACACGGGATCGCATCGTCATATTTAGAAGGATGCAACTTCCTAACAGTAGCAGTATCAACACCAGCAAACAGCATGGGACACTCATTGCTGTTCTTGTGGGGGCCAGAAGCGCAGTGGGACTTCACAAGGTGGTGTCAAATGGGCGGATTGTGGACATTTGTCGCCTTGCATGGCGCATTTGCGCTGATTGGATTCATGCTCCGGCAATTTGAGATTGCGCGACTAGTAGGAGTACGACCCTACAACGCGCTAGC
>NZ_PEIG01000050.1 GCF_002749975.1 Gloeocapsopsis sp. IPPAS B-1203
CACTGTTCCCACGTCAGATTGCTACGGTATGCTTTAGTCATTCGCTCACAAGGTGCTGGTTTCTACAAATCTCAGCCTAAGCTTTGTGAGCTTTCTTACAAAACACCCTACTTTTAAAACATCCTCTAAGGCAATTCTGGGTTAGGTTTGGTATCAAACTGCTGTCGAATCTTCTTACTAATTTCAGTCAAAACCTGATTCATATCCTGCAAGTCCTACTGCTAATTTACTTCAATTGCTAATATGCCCAGATTTGAGTAAAATCTTGCAAGCACACTAGTGTATTTGTGTGTCAGAGGATGA
>NZ_PEIG01000051.1 GCF_002749975.1 Gloeocapsopsis sp. IPPAS B-1203
TTCTCTGCATAGGTTTCAAGGCAGCTAAACTAATTTCTTGTCTTAGGTTAATTTCTGGAGTTTGATGTTTCATTGCCCAGTAAAGTTTTTCTAAAGTGTTTAACCGCATGTAAGGACACTCGTTACAACCGCAGTTATCGAACTTATATATCTGGCATAATGTAGGTTATCAGCTGATGGGGTGACAGGGAGCTAGAATAAAGGCTGGATTTGGTCTATAGCTTTCAAACCACGCTGATAATAGAGTTGCTTGTTGCGATTAATACGCATCCATTGACCTACCCAGTGAATACATAACTG
>NZ_PEIG01000052.1 GCF_002749975.1 Gloeocapsopsis sp. IPPAS B-1203
TGTGCCTGCACAACAGGCGCATTCTCACACTGCCCATAAGTCATATACTCGCCAATGCCATCAAGCACTTCACCCGCCTTCAAGTCAATCTTAGCAGTAGTGACCACCTCAACCACTGGACCGGCTAATGGGGCAAGCACGCGATCGCCAAACAACACCGCCCGCGCCACAGACAGCGGCACCTCAAAATGACATAAGTGATAAGGAGTATAGAAGCTATACAGTGGACCTTCACCTAACTTGTACAAATTGAGATAATGG
>NZ_PEIG01000053.1 GCF_002749975.1 Gloeocapsopsis sp. IPPAS B-1203
TCATGTTAGTGTTCCAAGCCGAGCACAACATCCTGATGCACCCGTTCCACCAGTTAGGAGTAGCAGGAGTATTCGGTGGTGCACTATTCAGCGCCATGCACGGTTCACTAGTCACCAGCTCGTTAGTGCGTGAAACAACCGAAAGCGAAAGCCAAAACTACGGCTACAAATTCGGACAAGAAGAAGAAACATACAACATCGTAGCAGCACACGGCTACTTTGGACGTCTAATCTTCCAATACGCTAGCTTCAACA
>NZ_PEIG01000054.1 GCF_002749975.1 Gloeocapsopsis sp. IPPAS B-1203
TTTTGAAGGATATGGGATACGAGGTGAATGAAAAGCGTGTAAGGAGGCTGTTACGAAAGATGGGGATTGAAGCGATATATCCAAAGAAAAATCTTTCTCGCCTAGGTCAGGCCAAGTATATCATGCCCTATTTGTTGGGTAATCTTTGTATAGAGAGAGCCAATCAGGTATGGCAGATTGACATCACCTATATCCCTATGAAAAAGGGATTTATGTACTTGACAGCAATCATTGACGTGTACAGTCGCTTTATAG
>NZ_PEIG01000055.1 GCF_002749975.1 Gloeocapsopsis sp. IPPAS B-1203
CTTCCGCAGCACGTAACTCCTGAGAAACGAAGTCATACGCCCGCAAATTCAGTGCTAAACCAACAACACCTACCGCACTCATCCACAAGCCTGTGACAGGCACAAACAACATGAAAAAGTGCAACCAGCGCTTGTTGGAAAAAGCAATCCCAAAAATCTGCGACCAGAAACGGTTGGCTGTCACCATGCTGTAGGTTTCTTCCGCTTGTGTTGGGTTGAACGCACGGAAGGTGTTTGCTTTGTCGCCGTCTTCAA
>NZ_PEIG01000056.1 GCF_002749975.1 Gloeocapsopsis sp. IPPAS B-1203
GAAAGTGCTCTAGCATACCTGCAATGAAGCCTGTAGACATGTCTATACAGGCATCTGTAATTGCTATGGGCTCAACTCCTTTGGTTTTAAGGTGATCTTTGATCTGCCCAATAGTATCTGCATCTTTACCAGGAGTCACATGAATGACACGTCTTGAGGCTAGATCTGCTGCTACCGTCACATAATCGTGACCTTTTCTTACTGAGGTCTCATCAATGCCTAGCTGCGTAACCGAACTCTGATCATCTGAATGAT
>NZ_PEIG01000057.1 GCF_002749975.1 Gloeocapsopsis sp. IPPAS B-1203
GAAAGTGCTCTAGCATACCTGCAATGAAGCCTGTAGACATGTCTATACAGGCATCTGTAATTGCTATGGGCTCAACTCCTTTGGTTTTAAGGTGATCTTTGATCTGCCCAATAGTATCTGCATCTTTGCCAGGAGTCACATGAATGACACGTCTTGAGGCTAGATCTGCTGCTACCGTCACATAATCGTGACCTTTTCTTACTGAGGTCTCATCAATGCCTAGCTGCGTAACCGAACTCTGATCATCTGAATGAT